>DATAQP010000173.1:0-20694 GCA_036264595.1 Allostellaceae bacterium | reverse complement strand
GCTACTTCACCGGTATCTTCGACTTTATGCAGAGCGAGTTGCAGAAATTCAATAATGTGACGTCCGCGGCGCGCGATTGGACGGCGATCAGGGCGCTCCGATCGGCGCGGGTGATAGGCTTCACGAGCGCGGCGAATCTGCAGTGCTCGGCATTCGTAGCGGCGGGATCGCCCAGCCGTTCCGCCGGGTGGCTAAGCTATCGCCGCGGATATTTCTGCTCCCCCTTCGGCAAGCCGCAATTTACCGACGACCAGGTCGCCTCATTCATCGACAAGATCGAGGTGCGGGACTCGGCTGCCGCAACTCGTCCGTCTGTCCCGACGTCGCCGACATCAGGGCAGTCGATCGCGAGCGCACCGATCTCCGGCCTTGCTCTATCGGCACAGGCCCCCGCTCAAAGGGGACCAGTTCCATTTGCCGCCCCGACGGTTGGCACACGCTTCCAGACGAGCAGCGGCTATTATCAAGTGACACTAGTCGACGGGATGAGCATCAAGACGGCAAACGCCGCGAACAACACCGCAAACTGGGAGGGCGGATTCCTATACGTTCCGAATTCGGCGAATCGCTCGAAGATCGAGCCGATTTGGCCCCTTGAGCCCGGCAAATCCATCGTCTTCGAAGAGCGTGCCGCTAATGCGGATGCTTGGCGGCATACCGTGACGGTGCTTCGCTGGGAGACGATCCAGATTCCCGCCGGCAATTTCGAAACGATCGTCGTAGAGGAACGAATAGAATCGTTGACGCCGGGCCAGGGCAACCTCGATGTAACAAAGACGTATTGGTACGCGCCGTCCGCAAGATGGCCGATCAAGCGCGCAACAGTTCAGCGTTCCGGACCGCCGTACAACTCCAACACCAACTACGTCGTCTCCTCGATCGTGACACCGTAGGGGGTTCGCAACGACGGACAAACATTGCCAAGACCGGGAGAGAACGGCCTAATAGCGCTCCCCTTCGCTGCCCCTCATCGGGAGAACATCGCAGATGGCGACACGGGCACGTTACACCGGAGTCTTCCCCGTCGCCCCGACGATCTTCGACCAAAGCGGCGGGCTCGATCTCGACGGCCAGCGCCGCTGCATCGATTTCTTGATCGACGCCGGCTCGAGCGGCATCTGCATCCTGGCAAATTATTCGGAGCAGTTCGCCCTCGGCGATGACGAGCGCGAGGTGCTGACCGGTGTCATCCTCAAGCACGTCGCTGGCCGCGTACCCATCATCGTCACTACGACGCATTTCAGCTCGCGCATCTGCGCCGAGCGCAGCAAGCGCGCGCAGCAGGCGGGCGCAGCCATGGTGATGGTGATGCCGCCTTACCACGGCGCGACTATCCGCGCCGGCGAATCCGGCATCTACGAGTTCTTCGCCGCGCTGTCTGATGCGATCGCCATTCCGATCATGATCCAGGACGCGCCGGTGAGCGGCACCGCCCTCTCGGCGACCTTCCTCGTCCGCATGGCTCAGGAGATCGCCAACGTCGCTTATTTCAAGATCGAGATACCCTACGCCGCGGCCAAGCTGCGCGAGATGATCCGTCTCGGCGGCGACGCCATAGAGGGGCCGTGGGACGGAGAGGAGGCGATCACGCTGATGGCCGATCTCGACGCCGGCGCCACCGGGACGATGCCGAGCGCGGCCTATCCCGACGCGCTGCGCCGCATCGTCGACGATTTCGCCGCCGGGCGGCGCGATGCGGCGATGGCGGGCTACGCGCGCTGGCTGCCGCTGATCAACTACGAGAACCGGCAATGCGGCCTGCTCGCCTGCAAGGCGCTAATGAAGGAGGGCGGCATCATCGCCTGCGATGCTGCCCGCCATCCAGTTCCGCCGCTCCACCCGGCGACCCGCGCGGGCCTCATCGAGATCGCCCGCGCGCTCGATCCGCTGATCCTGCGCTGGGCGCGCTAGGCTCTTCCGCGATTTAGCGTCCCACCGCCGGCACGGCGCTCGCGGGGACGGCGATGCTGTCGCCGACCGGCGGGCCGGGGAAACGCTTGCGGGCGACGCCGAACCACAAGACCGCCATGATCGCCAGCAGGCCGCCGGTATAATTGAGCAGATCGTCGTTCGGCGGCTGCACGCCGATGAAGAACAGGACCGCGGCGCCGAGGACCGTCACCATAGCGAGTGGCCGCGACCAGGCCCCGAGCTGAAACGGCCCCTTCTTGGTCCAGCTCTTGCCCTCGGCCAGCAGCCCTGCCGCCACCGGCATGGCGTAGGAAATATAGAGGAATACCGCGCAGCCCGCCGCCAGCGTCAGGAAGGCCGGGGTATAGAGCGTCGAGAGGAAGGCGAGCAGCGCGCCGAGCCAGATGGCGTGCACCGGGGTGCGGTGCACCGGGCCGACGAAGCGCAGCCATTGCGAGGCCGGAAAGCCGCCATCGCGGGCGAAGGCGAAGATCATCCGCGAGGTCGAGGTCAGCCCGGCCAGGGCGCAGAGATAGTTCGCGATCACGATGCCGACCGAAAGCACCAGCTTCACCGAAGCCGGCATCGCCGAGCCGCCGAGCAGCCAGTAAAAGGCATTGCCGCCCTGCTTCGCCCCATCGGCGACGCTCGGCATCGCCAGGACGAAGGCGCAGACCATGACGTAACCGAAGAGGAAGGACCAGAACACCGAGCGCAGCATGCCCCTCGGCACATTGACCGCGGCTGAGCGGGTTTCCTCCGAGGTATGCGCCGAGGCGTCGAAGCCGGTCACCGTATAGGCCGGCAGCAGCAGGCCGAGCAGAAAGGCCATCAGCAGGCTGCCATTCTCCGGCCAGACGCCGCCGCCGGCATCGCCGGTGAAATTGGTGAAGCTGAAGAGTCGCGAGACATCGAGCGACGGCGCGTAGGCGAGCAGGGCGACGGTGAGGATGCTGGCCGCCGCGAAGATCAGATAGCCGCTGAAATCGGTCAGCCGCGTCGTCAACCTGATCCCCTTATGGTTGAACAGCGCCTGCGAGACGAGGATGACCGCGATGGCGGCGGCCTGCACCCAATAGGCCTTGCTCGCCATCTGCTCAGCCATCGGCTTGGTCGTGTCGGGCAGCAGCGCGGCCGGGTCGAGGCCGGGATACTCGGCGCCGATCAGATTGGCGAACAGCGTCCACACCCCGACATCGACCGAGGAGACCACGAAGATGAGACCGAGCAGGTTGAACCATGCCGCAGCCCAGCCGAAGCCGCGCCCGCCAAGGATGGCGGCCCAGTGATAGAGGCCGCCGGCCGTCGGATAGGCCGAGGCGATCTGGCCCATCGAGGCGGCGACGATCAGCGAGAAGGCGCAGCCAAGCGGCCAGCCGATGCCGATCGAGGCGCCGCCAGCGGCGCTCAACCCGGCCTGGAACGAGGTGATGCCGCCGGCCAGAATACAGATGATGGAGAACGAGATGGCGAAATTGGAGAAGCCGCTCATCCGCCGCGCCAGCTCCTGGGCATAGCCCATGCTGTTGAGCTGCCGGACGTCCTCGTGCGAGCCGGCGTACTCCTCGGGCGTATGCCTGGTTTCCATGAGCGCGTCCCCCTACCGCGTAGCCACCCTAACCGAGAGTTGCGCGAGATTGAGGAAGAAAGCTAAGTACCTCCCCTTGCTTATTAGAAGCTTGCTTATTATGGTTTGCCCGCATGACCCGCCACGAACTCGACTCAAGCTTCGGCTTCCTTTTGCATGACATCGCGCGGCTGATGCGCAAGCGCTTCGACCAGCGCGCGCGCTGCCTCAACTTGACGCGCGCGCAATGGCAGGTGCTCGCCCATCTTGCACGCCACGAGGGCATCAACCAGGCCGGCCTCGCCGAGATCCTCGAGATCGAGCCGATCACCCTCGGCCGCCTGATCGACCGCATGGCGGATGCCGGCTGGGTCGAGCGCCGCCCGCACCCGTCGGACCGCCGGGCGCGCCAGCTCTATCTGACGGCGCAGGCCGAGCCGGTCTTCGCCCGCATGCGCGCGCTCGGCGACGAGACCCGCGAGGAGGCGCTCGCCGGCCTCTCGCAGGACGACCGCGACCGCCTCACCGCGACCCTGGTCGACATCCGCAACAATCTCTCCGATCGCAGCCCGACGGGAGACGGCATTGCGGCCGACAAGAACGCGCCGGGCAAGCTGGCCCCGGCAAAGCTCGTGATGGGGTCGCGCGGCGATGACTAGCGAGACCCTCGGCAAGCTGACGGCCACGCGCGGCCGTGGCGGCGCGCGAGCCTGGCCCCGCCTCGCCCTGCTGCTCGCCGGTCCGCTCGTCCTCGTCGCCGTCGCCGGCTATTTCTACGTCACCGGCGGGCGCTACGTGTCGACCGACGACTCCTATGTCCATGCCGACAACACGATGATCAGCACCGACGTGCCCGGCCGCGTCGTCGAGGTCGCGGTGCACGAGAACGAGCAGGTGAAGGCCGGCCAAATGCTCTTCCGCCTCGACGACGCGCCGTACCGCTACGCGCTCGACCGCGCCGAGGCCAATCTGGCGATGACCCGCCTCAACATCGAGGCGATGCGCGCGACCTATGCGCAGAAGCAGGCCGACCTCAAGGCGGCGCAGGACACGCTCGACTTCAACAACCGCGAGCACGAGCGGCAGAAGCAGCTCGCCGCACGCGGCAACGCTTCGCAGCAGGCCTTCGACCAGGCGCGGCACAATCGCGACGCGTCGCTGCAGAACGTCGACTCGGCGCGCCAAGCGCTGGCCAACGTGCTGGCCAATCTCGGCGGCGATGCCAAGCTCGAAACCGACAAGCATCCGCAAGTCCTCGCCGCCGCGGCGCAGCGCGACCAGGCGGCCTATGATTTCGCCCGCACCATCATCTATGCGCCGACCGACGGCATCGTCTCGCAGGTCGACAAGCTGCAGAAGGGTCAGTACGTCACCACCGGAACGCCGCTCTTCTCGCTGATGGGCATCAATGTCTGGGTCGAGGCCAATTTCAAGGAGACCGATCTCACCTACATGCGGCCGGGCCAGGCGGTGACGGTCGACGTCGACACCTATCCCGATCATAATTTCAAGGGCACGGTCTCCGGTATCAGCCCCGGCACGGGATCGGAATTCGCGGTCCTGCCGCCCCAGAACGCGACCGGCAACTGGGTCAAGATCGTACAGCGCGTCCCCGTCCGCATTCTGCTCACCACCGGCGCCGACGATCCGCCGCTGCGCTCGGGAATGAGCGCGACGGTCGAGGTCGACACCAAGCACCGGCGGGCCATGAGTGCGATGATCGAATCCGCCTTCGCCCGCACCTCGCCCGAGCAATGAGCGCGCTGCCGCGGCGCCGCGCCGCCGGCCCCGACGAGGCACCGGCCGACGAGGCCCGACATCCTCTCCCGCAGCGGCCGCCGGCACCACCGCCGATCGCGTCCGTCATCGCCGTCAAGCATCGCGGCGCGATCACCGTCTCGATCATGTTGGCGACGATCATGCAGGCGCTCGATTCGACGATCGCCAACGTCGCCCTGCCCCATATGCAGGGCAGCCTTTCGGCGGCGAGCGACACAATCACTTGGGTACTGACCTCCTACATCATCGCGGCGGCGATCATGACGCCGATGGCGGGCTGGCTGTCCGGCCGCTTCTGCCGCAAGCAGGTCTTCCTCGTCGCCGTCGCCGGCTTCACGGTCGCCTCGATGCTGTGCGGCACTGCCGAGAGCCTGGCGCAGATGGTGATCTATCGCCTGCTGCAGGGCATCTTCGGCGCGGCGCTTGTGCCGCTCTCGCAATCCGTCCTGCTCGACATCAATCCGCGCGAGAAGCACGGCTCGGCGATGGCGATCTGGGGCGCCGGAATCATGGTCGGCCCGATCCTCGGCCCAGTGCTCGGCGGCTGGCTGACCGACTACTACAACTGGCGCTGGGTCTTCTACATCAACCTGCCGGTCGGCATTCTCGCCTTTCTCGGCATCATGGGCTTCGTGCCGCGCGCCCGGCGCGACGCCGACCGGCCCTTCGACTTCTTCGGCTTCGCCATGCTTAGCCTCGGCATCGGGGCGCTGCAGATGATGCTCGACCGCGGCGAGCTGAAGGATTGGTTCGGCTCGACCGAGATCATCGTCGAAGGCTTGCTGGCGGCGATCGGGCTCTATGTCTTCCTTGCCCATTCGCTGACCGCCAAGCACCCTTTTCTGCATCCGGCGCTCTTCAAGGACCGCAATTTCGTCGCCGGGCTGGTGCTCATCTTCATCGTCGGCATCATCCTGCTCGCAACGCTGGCACTCTTGCCGCCGATGCTGCAGAATCTGATGGACTATCCGGTGATCACCACCGGCTTGGTGACGGCGCCGCGCGGCGTCGGCACCTTGATCTCGATGATCCTCGTCGGCCGCCTGGTCAATCGCACCGACAGCCGCCTCCTCATGCTCCTCGGCCTCGGCCTGACGGCCTATTCGCTCTATGCCATGACCACCTACTCCATGCAGATGGGCCAGGGCCCGATCATCTCGGCCGGCATCATCCAGGGCTGCGGTCTCGGCTTCATCTTCGTGCCGCTCAGCGCCGTCACCTTCGCCACCCTGCCATCCGAGTACCGCACCGAGGCGGCCGGCATCTACAGCCTGCTGCGCAATGTCGGCAGCAGCCTCGGCATTTCGGTGGTGCAGACCCTGCTCACCCAGAACACGCAGATCAACCACGCCGCCCTCGCCGAGCACATCACGCGTTTCAATCCGCTGATACAGTTCCCGCAGATCGCCAAGTACTGGGACCTTCACACGACGACAGGACTGGCGGCGCTCAATCAGGAAATCACCCGCCAGGCGGCGATGATCGCCTATATCGACGATTTCAAGCTGATGATGATCGTAACGTTGGGCGCCATTCCGCTGCTCCTGCTGGTGCGCAAGCCGGCGCGCCAGCCGGCGACGGCAGCCTCGGCCGCAGCTCTCGAATGACCGCAGGTCGCTAGCGTATGGCCGACATCGTCATGGCGGATGACGGCATCGCCTTCGACGGCGTGCTGGCCGAGAGCGCGCCGATGGGCGGTGCCGAGGCGGCTTTCGTCGGCTTGGCCGAGGCGCTGGCCGAGCGCGGGCACAGCGTCACCGTCTACAATAATTGCGCCGCCGCGATAACGCATAGCGGCGTCGCCTGGCGGCCGCTCGCCGGCGGCATGCCGGCGACTGCCGACCTCTATATCGCCAATCGCGGCGACAAGCTGCTCCAGCGCGTGCCCGAGGCGCGGCGCACCATCTTCTGGATCCACAACCCGGCGACCTATCTGGTGAAGTGGCGCTACCTCTCGAAGCTCGCCTGGCGCCGCCCCCTCATCGTCTTCTCCGGCCCCTCGCATGCCGCGACATATCCGCGCTGGGCGCCGAGCGGCGGACGGGTCATCATCCCCTACGGCATCGCCGAGATCTTCCGCACAGCGCCGGCGGCGGTCGATCCGCCGCCGCCACGCGCCCTCTTCACCTCGAACCCGTTGCGCGGCCTCGATTGGCTGCTCGATATCTGGGAACGGCGCGTCCGGCCACGCGTGCCGCAGGCCGAGCTTCATATCTTCTCCGGTCCGCGCACCTACGGGGCGGCTGGCGCCCGCAAAGCCTCGGCAATGCTGCCGGTGCTCGGTCGCGCAGCCACCCTGGCGACTTCCGGGGTCGTGCTACGCGAGCCGGTGGCGAAGGCGGCGCTCGCCGCCGAGATGCGCTCGATGCGGGTCTTTCTCTATCGCGGCGATGAGGGCGAGACCTTCTGCGCCGCCGCCGGCGAGGCGCAGGCGATGGGCATACCGGGCGTCGTTCAGCCGATCGGCAGCCTCGACGAGCGCATCGTCGACGGCGTCACCGGCACCGTCGCGCGCGACGAAAGCTCCTTCGCCGAAGCAGCCATCCGGCTGCTCACCGACGACGCGTTGTGGCGCCGCCAGCATGACGCCGCATTGGCCCGCCAGCGCCGCTTCGGCTGGAACGAGGCGGCGGCGGAATTCGAGAAGCTCTTCCCTTGATCGATCGCAATCGACTATTTTATTGCATTGCGGCATAGTGGCGGACGCCCTATCCGACTAGTGGTCCGGACCGATGAGACTGTCTCCCCTCCACTGCATGCTTTGCGCCGCCGTGGCGTTGACGGCGAGTGCCTGCTCGACGGCCAGCAAGGATGATGCGTTCTCCGCCGATGCGGCCAAGCTGCTGCGTTTCCCGGCTTGCGAGAGCGAGATCAAGGCCTTCGTCGCGCTCACGCGCCTGGCCAAGCAGGCGGGCGACAATTGGTCGATCTACCAACCGGCGCTCGAGGCGCTGCAGGACCAGATCATGGATTGCGTCGAGGACAGCTACCCCAATCCGGTGCCGATCTAGCCTGGCGCCGGCAGCAGCGCATCGGAGCGGCCGAGCCAGTAATAGGCGAACAGGCCGAGCCATTCCTTGGTCGCAAGATTGACCAGCATGAGATTGTCGGCGAGGAGCAGCCCTGGCGTCGTCGCGATCCGCTTCGACGTGCGGTAGTCGACGGGATAGGGAACGATCGTCCAGCCGGCGCTGCGGAAGCAGCCGATCGCGCGCGGCATGTGCATCGCCGAGGTCACCAGCAACCAAGTCTCGCCCGGCTTGGGCTGCGCCGTGGCATAGGAGAGAACCGCGTTCTCGTAGGTATTGCGCGAGATGCTCTCGATGTCGACGCGCGCTGGCGCGACGCCGAGCTGGATCAGGAGATCGCGTATCGCCCCGGCCTCCGAAAGCGTACCCGGACTGAGCGTGCCGTCGCCACCGCTGATCACGACGCGCGCCGCAGGAAAGCGACGGGCGAGCGCAACCGTCTCGGTGATCCGTCCGGCCGCGGCGGTCAGCGCCACCTGCCCATGCGCCAGACTCAACCCTTGATCGACCGAGCCGCCGAGCACGACGATGCCGTCGATCCCCGGCACTGCGGAGATCGTCGGAAACCGGTCCTCCAGCGGCGCGGCGAGCCATGCGCCGATCGGCAGCGTCGCGATGGCGAGAAAACCGAGCGTCGCCGTCGCAATCAAAACGAAACCGCGGCGCCGACCGCTGGCGATCGCGCGCAGCACGCCGGCGACGAGGAGGAGCAGCAGGAAATTGCCCGGCGCCGCGATGAACCATAGAAGCTTGCTGATGACGAACGTCACGACTCTCCCCCGCTCCGCCTGGCAACGAGACGACCCTACCTTGCCAAGCCTGTTTGACAAACGGGCGACGAGGAAGGCGCCCTATGCCGCACCGATTCGGTTCCCTATGATCGCGTGGTGAGCCGAATCCTCATCACCGGCGCCAGCGGCTTTGTCGGCAGCGCCCTCCTTCCCGTGCTGGCGCAACGTCATCACCTCATCCTGGCCCAGCGTCGCGCCGCCGCAGCGCCGCCGGCGGGCGCGGAAATCCGCGTCGTCGGTGACATCGGGCCGGAGACGGTTTGGTCGGCGGCGCTACGCGACGTCGACCAAGTCGTCCACCTCGCCGCTCATGTCCATGTCGGCGACGCCAAGGCCGATCCCGCGACGTTCACGCGCGTCAACAGCGCCGGCACCCAGCGCCTCGCCGAGGCCGCTTCGCGCGCCGGTATCGCGCGCTTCGTCTTTCTCAGCAGCGTTAAAGTCAATGGCGATGCGAGCAACGATCGGCCGTTCCGCGAGAGCGATCCGCCGCATCCCCAGGACGCCTATGCGCGCTCGAAATGGGCTGCTGAGCAGGCGCTGGCGGCGCTCGCGGCAACGGGTGCCCCAAATGCCTTGCCGATTCGCCCGATGGAGATCGTCATCCTGCGCCCGCCGCTGGTCTACGGCCCGGGAGCGAAGGCGAATTTCCGCGCCCTGGTGCAACTCTGCCTGCTCGGCGTCCCGCTGCCGTTTGGCGCCGTGGACAACCAGCGCAGCCTGATCTACAGCGGCAACCTCGCGGACGCGATCGGCTGCGTGCTCGCTGCACCGTCGCGGCCCGGCTGCCGGACCTATCTGCTGCGCGACGGTCGCGATCTGTCGACCGGCGATCTCGTCCGCGGTCTCGCCGCCGGCATCAACCGCGAGGCGCGCCTGCCCGCCCTGCCGCCCGACTGGCTGCGCTCGGCGCTGCGGCTGATCGGCAAGGGCGCCGCCGCCGATCGCCTGCTCGGCTCTCTCGCTGTCGACGATTCGCGCTTTCGCGCCGATTATGCTTGGCGGCCGCCCTATACCGTCGACGAGGCGCTGACGATCACCGCGCGCTGGTTCCGCGACGCGGCGGAGCGTTGAGAAAACCCCGCTGAGGAAATCCCGCGCCGACCGCACATTCCGATGGCGCGCGCCGCGTTGATGTGAATACTGTGCCCGGTCCGTTCCACTATCCGTTCTGGACGGTTTTGAAGGTGTTCGAGTTGGTGTTTCTCACGGCCCCCGAAAGCCTCGGGCGATGATGCGATTTCGCTATCGGCACGGTCAGGTCGCCTATGCCCATGACATCGTCATGGCGGCGCTGTCCTTCATCGTGTCGCTCTATCTGCGCGTCGGCGGCGGCATCACCGCCTATACAGAGGTTCTGACCTACGGCACGGCGCTGATGGCGGTGATCGCGGCCGTCGTCTTCTGGTCGCTGCGCCTCTATCGCGGCATCTGGCGCTATGCGTCGGCGAGCGACCTGCTCGCCCTCACCCGTGCTGCCACTCTCGTCATCGTCATCTTCGTTCCTGCGCTCTTCGTGCTGACGCGCGCCGAGGCGCTGCCCCGCTCCGTGCCGATCATCAACTGGTTCGTTCTCATCTTCATGATCGGCGCGCCGCGCTTCATCTATCGCATCGCCAAAGACCGCCGCTTCGGCCTCCTGCAGCCGAACTACGATCCGCAATCGATCCCGGTGCTGCTCGCCGGCGCCGGCGATGGCGCCGAGCTGTTCATCCGCGCGGCGCATCGCAGCAAGCTGCAGCTCTACCGCGCCGTCGCCATGGTCAGCGAGGGCGAAGGGCGCGTCGGACGTAACATTCATGGCATCGAAGTGCTCGGCACGTTCGACCAGATCCCTGAGGTCGTCGCCGAGCTGGAGCGTGCCGGGCAGCGGCCGCAGCGCCTCGTCCTCACCCGCGACGACATCGACGGCGCGACCATCCGCAAGCTCGTCGACACCGCCGACGTGCTTGGCATGAGCGTGGCGCGGCTGCCCCGCCTCGTCGAACTCCGCGACGGCGCCGCCGAGCAGATCGACATCCGCCCGGTGGCGATCGAGGATCTTCTCGGCCGGCCGCAGACCGTGCTCGACCGCGACGCCATGCGCCGGCTGATCGCCGGACGCCGCATCCTGGTGACCGGCGCTGGCGGTACTATCGGCAGCGAGCTGGTCGCGCAGATCTGTGGCCTCGCCCCCGCCCATATCACGCTGCTCGACAGCGGCGAGTTCAATCTCTATCGAGTCGATCTCGAAGTCGCCGACGCCCATCCTGGTCTGCCGCGCCGCGCCGTGCTCGCCGATGTGCGCGACCGGATCCGCCTCGAGCGCGTGATGCGTGAGATGAGGCCGGAGCTGGTCTTCCACGCCGCCGCGCTCAAGCACGTGCCGATGGTCGAGCTCAACCCGTTCGAGGGCGTGCTGACCAACGTCGTCGGCACACGCAACGTCGCCGATGCGTGCCGTGCCGCCGGCGTCGCCGCGATGGTGCAGATCAGCACCGACAAGGCGGTCAACCCGACCAGCGTGATGGGCGCCAGCAAGCGCATCGCCGAAAGCTATTGCCAGGCGCTCGACATCGGCGAGCGCCGCGCGCACGCCGGGCGTGATGCGGGACGTGAGGGGGGAGGCGCCGGGCACACCCGCTTCGTCACCGTGCGCTTCGGCAACGTGCTCGGCTCGACCGGTTCGGTTGTCCCGCTGTTCCAGCGCCAGCTCGCCGCCGGCGGGCCGCTGACCGTCACCCATGAAGAGGTGATGCGCTATTTCATGACGGTGCGCGAAGCGGTCGAGCTGGTCCTCCAGGCGACCGTGCTCGGCAGCACCGGTGAGGCCGCCGGCAAGCTCTTCGTCCTCGACATGGGCGAACCGGTGCGCATCATCGATCTCGCGCGCCAGATGATCCGCCTCGCCGGCAAGCGGCCCACTATCGACATCGCGATCAAGATCAGCGGGCTGCGCCCGGGCGAGAAGCTCTTCGAGGAGATTTTCCACGGCGCCGAGCCGCTGCTGCCGACGGCCTGCAAGGGTATTCTCCTGGCCGCGCCGCGCACCGGCGATGCCGCCGCCCTCGGCACGGCGATCGACGAGCTGACCGCGATCTGCGCCCGCGGCGACCTCGCGGCGCTGCGGGGCCAGCTCCGTCGCCTGGTGCCGGAATACCAGGCGAGCGCCGAGACGGCGGGCAACGTCATCAAGCTGGCGCGACCGGGAGTGCGGAGCTAGAGCATCTGCGTGCCTCCGTGCCGCGCGAAATTCGATAGCAACAACCGGAGTGCTCCCGGCTCCCCTCGCCTCCTAGGCTGAATCCAATCGATCGCTCGAAAGGTTCAGCATGACACCGCCCGCCATACGCCTCTCCGCCGCCTTCAACCGCCTCGCCTGGTCCAACCTCGCGGCGCAATCGGCCGAGCAGATCGGCCTCGCCGCCGCCCCCCTTGTCGCCGTGCTCGCCTTCGGTGCCGACGCTGGCGCCACCGGCATTCTGCAGACGGCGCAGACGCTGCCCTTCCTCCTGCTGTCGATCCCCGCTGGCGTGCTCGCCGACCGCATGTCGCGCCGGCGCCTGATGGCCGGGGCCGAAGCGTTGCGCGCGCTCTCCCTCGTCGCCGTGCTGACGCTGGCCGGACTGGGCCTCCTCACCTGGCCGCTCCTCGGGCTGCTCGGCTTCGTCGGCGCCTGCGGCACCGTTGCCTATAGCGTTGCGGCGCCGGCCCTGGTGCCGGCGCTGGTATCGCCGAAAGCGCTCGCGGCGGCGAATGGGCGGATCGAGCTCGCCCGCACGGTTGCCTTCGCTGGCGGTCCGGCGCTGGCCGGAGCTCTCGTCGGCTGGACTGGGGCGACGCCCGCTTTCGCCGTCGCCGCGGCGCTCTCGATCGGCGCCGTCTTCCTACTCGCCGGCCTGCGCGAGCCGGCGCGCCCGAAGCGGCCGCAGCGCCATCCGCTCCGTGAGCTGCGCGAGGGCGCCGCCTTCGTCTTCCGTCACCGGCTGCTGCTGCCGATCTTCGCGACGCAGCTCGTCTTCAACACCGCCTATTTCATCCTCCAGGCGGTCTACGTGCCCTATGCCGTACGCCGGCTCGGCCTCTCCGCTGCCGTGATCGGCGTCACGCTGGCCGTCTACGGGATCGGCATGGTCGCCGGCGCGCTCCTCGCCGCGCGCGTCATGCGCGCCCTGCCCTTCGGTACCGTCATCGCGATCGGACCGCTTTCCGGACTCGCCGCCGCGCTGACGATGGTTCTCACCATCTGGCTGCCCTCGGGCGCGCTCGCCGGGCTCGGCTTCTTCCTGATGGGCGGCGGCCCGATTCTCTGGGTGATCAGCACCACCACGCTACGCCAGCTGGTGACGCCCCCCGCCCTGCTCGGCCGGGTCTCGGCGATCTTCGCCACCGGCTACGGCGCCCGCCCCCTTGGCGCCGCCATCGGCGCCCTGATCGGCGGCGTCTACGGCGCCGAGACCTGCCTCGTCGTGGCGGCGCTCGGCTTTGCCATCCAGGCGCTGATCATTCTGCTCTCGCCAGTGCCTTCGCTCTCCCGCCAGCCGGACAGCGTCGCGGCGCAGCCGGCGTGAGGGAGAGCGCGGTCGGCATCCTCCAGGCGGATGTCGCGATAGGGCCCATTGACATGGACCAACGAAGGGTGTGGCATTAGGGATCAAAATTTCCGGAATCCACATTCCAGCGACGCGATCAGGGACGGCGCAGCCGTTGCCCATCGCCAACGCTCCCCTTCCTCTTATGCTGAGAGGTTCCTATGTCGAACGCGATGCAGGAAAAGCCGACAGCGCAATTCCCCTTGAGCAGCCCCCTCGGCGAAATCTTCGCCCGCAATGCGAATTTATGGTTTCGGACACATGCCGAGCTGCTCGCCAATGTCGACGCGTTGACACATGCCTGGCTGACCCGCCGACGTCAGGGCATCGACGCGATGCGCGAGGCGATTCAGCAGATGACGGAGTGCCAGGATCCGGAGGAAATGCTCAGTGTTCAGCAGGAATGGCTGTCCGGCGCGCTCCGCCGGACGAGCGAGGACATCGCCGCGCTCAACAGCGGCATCGCGTCGATGACGCAAAAGGCGACCACCGAGTTCGAGCAAGCCGCGCGCGAAGGCGCCGGGCCGCTAACCGCCGTCGGCGAAGAGATGCTCAAGGCCGCCGGCGACAAACCACGCAAGGACATCGCAGCCGCCTGATCGGCAAGCCCGGGGACCGTCACCCCGCCCTGTCGTCCCTCACGCTTTTGCCGCGTGCTGGTCGGCGAGCACCTGGGCGATCACCTGCGAGACCTTCCTGCCCGTCGGGATGTGCAGGAACTCGTTCGGCCCGTGCGCGTTCGAGTGCGGGCCGAGCACACCGGTGACGACAAACTGCGCCCGCGGGTATTTCTCGCCCAGCATCGCCATGAAGGGGATGCTGCCGCCCTCGCCCATGAAGGCGGCCGGAGCGCCGAACGCAGCTTGCGAGGCGCGATTGAGCGAGCGCTCCAGCCACGGCGCCAGGGCCGGCGCGTTCCACCCTGTCGACGCCTTGTCGGATTGGAACGTTACCGTGGCGCCGTAGGGCGGATCGGCCGTCAGCGTCTTCTGCACGATGGCGAGGGCTGCCGCGCCGTCGAGCGTCGGCGGCAGGCGCAGGCTGAGCTTCGCCGTCGTATAGGGCAACAGCACGTTGCCGGCATTCTCCAGCGCCGGGAGCCCCTCGATGCCAGTCACCGCGAGCTGCGGACGCCAGGTGCGGTTGAGCACCAGCTCGGTCAGATCGCTGCTCACCGGCGCCATGCCGGCGGGAAACGGGAATTTCTCGTAGAGCGCCTTGCCGAGCGCGGCGGCGGCGAGCTTCGCCTGGGCGACGCGCTCGGCCGGCACCTGGACGTAGAGCTCGGCCGGGCGGATGGCGCCGCTCGCCTCGTCCTCGAGCCGTGAGACGAGCTGGCGCAGAATGCGGAAGCTCGACGGCACGACGCCCGAGGCGTCGCCCGAGTGCACACCCTCGTCGAGCACGCGCACGGTGAGCGCGCCGGCGAGCATGCCGCGCAGCGAGGTGGTGAGCCAGAGCTGATCGTAATTGCCACAGCCGGAATCGAGGCAGACGACGAGATCAGGCGTGCCGATCCGCGCCGCCAGATGGTCGACGTAGAAGGGCAGATCGTAGCTGCCCGATTCCTCGCAGGCCTCGATGAGGATGACGCAGCGTGAATGCGCGATGCCCTGATCGCGCAGCCCGAGTATCGCGCTGAGCGCGCCGAACATCGCATACCCGTCATCGGCGCCGCCGCGGCCGTAGAGCTTGTCGCCCTCGATACGCGGTATCCACGGACCGTAGCCCTCCGTCCAGCCAACCATCTCGGGTTGCTTGTCGAGATGGCCGTAGAGCAGCACGGTATCCGTCCCGGCACCCGGCACCTCGATGAGGATGAGCGGCGTGCGCCCGGCCAGACGCACCACCTCGAGCGTCGCTCCAGGCAGCGCGGCCAGCTTGCCGCGCCCCCAGCACTCGAAGAGGGTGACCGCCGCCTCCATGTGGCCATGCGCGACCCAGTCAGGATCGAAGGACGGCGACTTGTTGGGGATCTTTATGTACTCGACCAGGGTGGGGACGATCTCGTCGTCCCACATCCGGCCGACGAATTTTCCGAGCCGCGCTTCATCCATCATCTCTGCCCATCCCACGAGAATGTCGCCGCGATGTTCGGCGTCCGCGCGTCCGCGGTCAACCGCGCTGTGCCGATGCGACGCTTCGTCGGCGGCCGAAACATTGCCGCCGTCGCCGCTGCTAGAAAGGTGCCGCATGACAGCACGACACAGGAGGTCGCGATGATTACCCTCAGCATCCGCTACACGCTCGACGCCAGCAAGCTCGCCGATTTCGCCGCCTATGCCGAAGCCTTGCAGAGGCCAGTGACGCGCTGCGGCGGCAGTCTCGTCGGCTATTACCTGCCGACCAAGCTGGCCGGCCCGACCAACATCGCCCTGGCGCTGATCGATTTCCCCAGCCTCGCCGCCTATGAGCAGTACCGTGAGAAGCTGGCCGTCGATTCCGAGGCGAGCGAATGCCTGCGCCGCGTCGAGCGCGCCGGCGCGATCCTGATCGAAGATCGTGCGATCCTCCGCCAAGTGCCCGGCACGGCGGCATGAATTCAGTCCGGCAGGAAGGGAGCGGAATGAATAATTAACTATTCATATCCACAATGCAGGGTACCGGTCAGGCAGGTGTACTATGCTGTTACCCAGCGAGACTGCCAGAAAGCAGGAAGCCGAGAAAAAACTACTCGATGCTTTCATGGCGCAGTGCGGCAAGGTTCTCGACTCGATGCGCGACGTATCGCCCGCCGAGGCGGAACGGATACGCCAGCGCCTCGAGGACGCGCTGAGGAGCTGCCCGCACCTGCCCCCAGCGTTCCGCCAGCAGACCCAGACGGTTGCCCGCGCCTATGAATGCACCTCCAACATGCGGGCGACCGACGACGCCCTGCAGCAGGCCATGCATTTCGCCCGCCAAGACGACAAGGTCGCCCGCAACGAGCTCATCGCCGAGGCCCGCAAGCGAAGCAGCAAGGCGATCGCGCTCGGCGCCAACCAGGATTTCCAGCACGCCGTCCGCCGCAAGCTCGAGAACATCATGCTGACCGGCGGCGTCGAGCACCACGGCCCGACCGCCGCCAAGCCACTAGCCAGCCCGCCAAGCGGCCATCACCACGGCAGGAGCTGAGCAGCCGGACGGCCGACCAGCTCCGCCGCCGATCACTTCTGGCCGAGGCAGCTCGCCGCGTTCTCCGGCGTGCAGACGTCGAGTCCGGTATAGATCGGGTCCGGCAGCGTCTTGCCGTTCTTGACGTCGAGCAGCTTCTCCATGGCGAGATATCCCATCTGGTAGGGCCGCTGGCCGACCTGACCGTCGCTCAGCCCGTCTTTGAGCTGTCCCATCTGCATCGCCAGCGTGTCAGCCATGACGACGACGAACTTGCCGCTCTTCAAGCGCGCCGCCTGCGGCTGCACCGCCTGACGATAGGCGTTGTCGGACCATTGGGTGAAGGCTCCGGTCGAGATATAGGCATCGAGATCGCCGTATTTGTTGACGATGTCGGCCATCTGCTGGACGGCGACGGCGCTGTCGTCATTGGTGAAGAGCGGACAGCCCTCGACCTCGGTCCAACCCTTGTCGCCGGCGAGGCGCTTGCCGGGCGGCTTGGTGCCCGTGGCGCCGGCGAGCGTGTCGCGGATGCCCTGCAGGCGTTCGTTGTGATTTTCCGCCGCGGCACCGCCCGACTGCAGGCAGATCGTGCCGCCATTCGGCTTACGCGCTTGTACCAGCTTCGCCAGATTGACGCCGATATCGTAGTTCTTGGTGCCGATATAGGCGAGGCGCACCGCCTTGTCCTGCGGCGGCACATCGGAATCCCAGGTGATCGTCGCGATGCCGGAATCCTTCGCCGCCTTCAGCGTGCGCGCCATTGCCGCGGCGTTCGACGGCGACACGGCGATGCCGTCGACGCCCTTGCTGATGAGATCCTGCACGATCTGCACTTGCTCCGTCTCGGTATGCTCGCCGGGGCCGATATAGAGGCATTTGACGTTGAGGTCGGCGGCCGCCTTCATGCACCCGTCGCGGGCGAGATCGAAGAACGGATTGTTCATCGCCTTGGGCACCAGGGCGAAGGTGTATTGCTTCGTCTGCGCTGCTGCCGGCGTCGCCAGCAGCCCGAGAGCGGCGGCGGCAAACATCAAATGTCGCATCGTTTCCTCCTTCGGTTACGCGGACCGCCTGCCGCGGATCCGCTCCAAGAGCACTGCGAGCACGATGAAGAGACCGATAAAGGTGCCCTGCCAGTAGGGATCGACCCCTGCGAGCAGCAAGCTGTTGCGGATGATCTCGAGCAGGGCGGAGCCGATCAGCGCGCCATAGGCGGTGCCTTCGCCGCCGAGCAGGTTGGCGCCGCCGATCACCGAGGCCGCGATGACGCGCAGCTCGTAGGTCAGGCCGAGCGCGTTGGTCACCGAGCCGAGCCAGCCGATCGTCAGGATGGCGGCGATGCCGGCGGTGAGCGCGCTCAGCAGATAGGCCGAGAGCTTGATGCGCTCGACGGCAAGGCCGGTCAGCCGCGCCGCCTGGGGGTTGCCGCCGACGGCGTAGATGTGGCGCCCCCAGACGGTGAAGTTGAGCAGGAAGCCGAAGAGCAGCGTCAGGACGACGAGGATCCATACCGGATTGGAGATACCGAAAGTCTCGCCGCCGCCGAGCGCGAAGAGCAGCGTCTCGTCGGGACCGAACTGATAGACCATCTGGTTGTTCGAGACGACGAGCGCGAGGCTGCGCGCGACCGACAGCATGCCGAGCGTGACGACGAAGGGCGAGAGGCCGAGATAGGCGATGAGATAGCCGTTCGCCGCCCCGGCGGCGAGCGCCACGAGCAGGCCGAGTGCGGCGCTCAGCCATAGCGAATGGCCGGCCGCCATCAACATGCCGAAGACGATGCCGGACAGCCCCATCACCGAGCCGACCGCAAGATCGATCCCGCCGGTGATGATCACCACGACCTGGCCGAGCGCCATGATACCGATGAAGGCGAAATTGCGCGTCGTGTTGAAGACGTTCTTGTAGCTGGCGAAGGCGTCGCTGATCGCCATCATGACGACGACTATGATCAGCGTCGCCAGCGTCACCCAGAAGGCCTGGCTGGCGAGCAGGCGGGCGACGAGGCGCGAGCCGCGGCGCTCCTCGGGCAGTGCTGCGAGGGCGCGCTCCGCCATCACGCCGCCTCGATCGCGCCGGTGATGAGACCGGTCACTTCCTCGGGCGAGCTGCCGCCGATCGGCTTATCGGCGACTTTGCGGCCACGGCGCAGCACGATGACCCGGTCGGCGACGGCGAAGACGTCGGGCATGCGATGGCTGATCAGCAAGAGGGCGATGCCCTGGTCGCGCAGGCGGCGCAGAAGGTCCAACACCTCTGCGACCTGCCGCACGCTGATTGCCGCGGTCGGCTCGTCCATCAGGATGATGCGCGCCTTGGCCAGCCGGGTGCGGGCAATCGCCACCGCCTGGCGCTGGCCGCCCGACATGCGGCGCACGAGATCGCCGGGCCGCGTCTCGGATTTGAGCTCAGTGAAGAGCTCGCGCGCCCGCTGATGCATGCGCAGGTTGTCGAGCAGACGCAGCACGCCGGCGAAGGGGCGCCTGGCCTCGCGCGCCAGGAAGATGTTTGCCGAGGCGGTCAGGTTGTCGCACAAAGCGAGATCCTGGTAGACGACCTCGATGCCGGCGGCGCGCGCATCGGCCGGACCGTGAAAATGCGCCTTCTCTCCTTCCAGGCGAATCTCGCCATCGGAGGGCGGGAAATTGCCCGCCATGATCTTGACCAGGGTCGACTTGCCGGCACCGTTGTCGCCCATCAGGCCGACGATCTCGCCGGCCGCGATGTCGAGATCGATCCCGCTCAGCGCCTCGATGGCACCGAAATGCTTGGAAACGCGGCGCAGCTCAAGCAGCGACATGGCGCGCAGGCCAAACGCGGGCATCCATCGCAGCGTCCTCCCGTATCGGTCTTGGTTACGGCAAGACCTTGTACTGAGAGGCTAATCCTGCCCTGTGACGAAATCCAGGGCCGGCCGCATCCCCCAAAAGGGTGGGTGACGCTAATGACCTGCGACGCCTGGGATCGCTAGCCTGAGATCGCTAGAAGAACGCGAAGCTGCGCACCTCAATGCTCTCCCGCGGCGGCGCATCGGCTGGGGTGGTCGGATCGTCGAAGGCACTATGCAGCGAGAATCTGGCCCTGCCGTCGGTCTGCGAGTCGTAGCATTTGATCAGCACCGCCTCGTCCCGTGTCATCTCGGGGAAGTAGAACCAGCGGTGATCGGGATTGTAGAGGCCGTGATAGATCTCGCCGGTGCGGTCCTGGTAGACGAGATCGGCGGCAACGAGATCCTCGGGCGCGATGCTCGCCGCGTCGACGAACGCCAGCGGCATCATCCGCACCGGTCCGGCTATCGGCCGCCAGACATTGTATTCGGCGAAGCGGCGCCGCAGCCGGAAAAGCGCCTCCTCGCCGAGGAGATCGCGCACGCGTTGCGGTCCCGATTTCTCGGTGTAGTCGTTGTGCACCAGTTGCACCGGCGCGCGCAGACCGCGATCCACCGCCCGCTCGGCGACGCGGATCGTGTGATCGAAGATGACGACTTTCGCGGCGCCGGTCTTCTCGATCACCAGACGCTCGATTTCCTTGTAGTAGACATCGCGCACCTCGTTTCCGTTGTAGAAATCCAGGACCGCGGTGTCGTGGTGCGCCAAGACGAAGGCCTCGCGGTCGAGATCGAGGCGGCCCGCGATCGGGCGGCCATCGCGGATGCGCACGCGGAAGGCATCGTAATTGCCGACCCGCCGCTGCAGGCCGGTTCCAGGCGGCGGGTTGAATGTCACCGGCTTGATAGCCGTATTCGCCAGGTAGTTCATCGCGGCATCGACGTCCCGACCGTGCGGCACCGACGCAACGGGCCGTTCGGCTGTCTCGGCAACGGCGGCCGCGGTATTTCGGCTGGCAGTCATGATCCTCGCCCCTTGGCAAAAAGTTTCGCCTAGGGATCAGTTAGAGCGCCGCCGGGCCTCGCGCAAACGCAGGTTTCTCAGCCGGGGGTGAGAAAAATT
>DATAQP010000144.1:0-1688 GCA_036264595.1 Allostellaceae bacterium | reverse complement strand
CATCGGCCCGCCCGGCCCCTTGTCGTTGAGAACGTGGCGGGTGATCGTCTCCTTGCAGCCGCCCCAGCCAGGCACCAGACCGACGCCGGTCTCGACGAGGCCCATATAGGTTTCGGCATGCGCCTGCACGGCGGCGCAATGCAGCAGTATCTCACAGCCGCCGCCGAGCGCCATGCCGGAAGGCGCGCCGACCACCGGGAAAGGCGCGTATTTCACCGCCTTGTAGATCTTCTGCCCGCCGGCGATGGTCTCCTCGAGCAGCGGCCAGAGCGCTACGTTGGCGACGTAAAGGGCGAGGCCGATATTGGCGCCGACCGAGAAATTGCTGCCCTCGTTGTAGATGACGAGCGCCTTGCCCTTGGCGCCGGTGAGCGTCAGCGCCTGGCCGATCATGGCGATGCTGTCGCCGTCGAGCGCGTTCATCTTGCTGTGGAACTCGAGGCAGAGGACGCCGTCGCCGATATCCCACACGCTGGCCGAGGCGTTCTTCGCCAGCGGCTTGCTCCGGCGCTTTACGCCGGCGAGCAGCAGCACGCCCGGCGCGTACTCGATCGGGGCATAGGCGCCGGCCACGGTGAGATATTCGAGGGAGCCGTCCCGGGTGCGGTAGAAGGATTTTCCCGACGCCATCTCGAGCAGCTTCGACACCGGCATCCTGGCCTGCTTGAGGCCGCCGATCAGCGTGTCGACGCCGATCTGGTCGATGAGCTCGAAGGGGCCGAATTTCCATGCATAGCCGAGACGCATCGCCTCGTCGACGGCGACGATGTCGTCGGCGATCTCGGGCACCAGCATTGCGGCATAGGCGAGCGTCTGGAGAAGGACGCGGCGGGCGAACTCGCCGCCGCGATCGGGATGATGCAGCAGGGCGCCGGGATCGCGCGCCGCGGCGGCCAGGCTGTCGAGACGCGGCTCGACGCTGGGATGATAGGTCCCGGTCTTGAGGTCGATCGATTCCTTGACCCGGCCGCCGCCCTCGCGATTGAGGCGGTAGAACCCGCCCTTGCCCTTGCGCCCGGTATAGCCGGTGTCGATCATCATCTGGAAGAGCGGCGGGAAGCGCAGCATACGGATATAGGGATCGTCGGCGGGAAGCGTCTGCTTCATGCTGGCGGCGACATGCGGCATGAGGTCGATGCCGACGAGATCGAGCAGCGCGAAGATGCCGGTCTTGGGCATGCCGAAGGGCCGCCCCATTACGGCGTCGGCCTCCTCGACGGTGAGGCCGAGATCGAGCGCCGCGTTGATCGCGGCCTGGATCCAGAGGCCGCCAATGCGATTGGCGATGAAGCCGGGACGGTCCTTGCAGCGCACCACGCCCTTGCCGAGCGCGACATCGCAGAACGCGGCGATCTCGCGCGCCGCCTCGGGCCGGGTCGCCGGCCCGACGACCAGCTCGAGCAGGCGCATGTAGCGCGGCGGGTTGAAGAAATGGGTGATCAGGAAATCGCCCTCGAACGCGGCGGACATGTCCTTGACGAGGAGCGCGAGCGGGATCGTCGAGGTGTTGGACGAGACGACCGAGCCCGGTTTGCGCACGGAGTCGAGCTTCTGATAGAGCACGCGCTTGATCCCGGGATCCTCGAGCACCGCCTCGATAATCCAGTCGCAATCCTTGAGGAGGGCGAGATCGTCATCGAGATTGCCTGTCGTGACGAGCCGTGCGTTCCTCGGATGCATGAAGGCGG
>DATAQP010000087.1:0-8471 GCA_036264595.1 Allostellaceae bacterium | reverse complement strand
CTGGCGCTCTGTGCAACCCTGTTGCGCGGACCCGGTGTTCATGCCGCCGACAACGACACGCGTTCCCTGAGTCCGGCACAGATCGCCTTGTTCGAAAGCGATCATCTCGGCGGTATCCGGCAGGCCGAGCGGCTTGAATATCGTTTCGCCCGCGAAGCAGTCGCTTCAACCGCCGATGATGTCGGAAGCTATACCGATCGAGTCGATATCGACGTGCGCCCGCGCGCCGACTGCGGCAAGGATGTGTGGACGGATTTTCTCTCGGCCGAGCGCCATGTGCCGTTTCCGCCGCTGATGGATTTTCACGGCAATCCCGTCGTTATGTTCTTTCTCGAACGCGATGTCGGCGAGATGCACCGGCTGACCGGCGGCACGGCGAGCTATTTCCGCAATCGCATCCGCCAAGCCTTTGTCGACCAGGCGCAAGTCAAGGCGATCGAGCTGCAGCGTGACGGCAAGGCGGTGCCGGCGACCGAGATCACTCTGACGCCCTTCGCCCAGGATCAGCATGTCGCGGTGTTTCCCGGTCTTGCCGAGAAGCGCTATCGCTTCGTTCTCTCGGATTCGGTGCCCGGCAGCATCGTCGAGATCCAATCCGAGGCGCCGAGCAAGACCGGCCAATTCTCGACCCGGGAGACGATGACCTTCGTCGGAGAGGGCCCTTGCACGGGTGACATCGGTCCCTGCGCACCGGTATCCCAACAATGAGGGTGTCCCGGCAATGAGGCTGCCCAGTCTCGTCGCCTTCTGCAGCGCAGTCGCGCTTGTTGCTGTCGCACCGGCGAGCACCGCGCCGGCGGCGAAGAACGACTACCCGACCTCGACCCGCGCCGACTACGTGCTCGGCTGCATGGCCGCCAACGGCAATACGCGGGAGGCCCTCTTCAAATGCTCCTGCGCGATCGACACGATCGCCGGGCAGATGCCGTATGACGACTACGAGAGAGCCGAGACGGCGCTCAGCCTGCAGGTCGGCGGCGGCGTCGGCGGCAGGGTTGGGTTGTTCCGCGATCCCCCGGAGATTAAGGCGGTGCTCGAGAAGCTGCGCGAGGCCCAGGCCGAGGCGAATCTGACCTGCTTCCGGTGAGCCTCGCCGCTACGTTCCCGGCTCGACCTTGACCGGCCAGCTGCGCTCGAAATGGCGGTTGCTGCTGTCCTCGACCGCCGCTTCGATCGCGCCGGAAGGGACCGAGGGGACGAAGGCGAAGGTAAGGCTCGGATCCTCGCTGATCGAGATGTCTGATTCCATGGTCAATAGCGGCCTGTCGTTATAGCGCAGGCGGATCGTGCGGACGAAATCGGCGGGGACATAGTTGCGCGTCACCTGATCCATCTGCATCCCAGAATTGTTGGGGTGGCTGACCAGGAGATGTGCCTCGAGCGGCTCGCCGAGACGGGGTGACCCCTTCATCGTCATCTTCATCTGGCCGAGACGCTGCATCGCCAGGGCCTGGTCCTTGCCGGCCGGCGCCGAGCAGCCGCCCGCCGCCTTGATGAAGCGGGCAACGGCGTAGAGCCGCCCGTCCTTCGTCTCGGCGACGGCATGCAGATTGGTGTAGTCGTCGACCCGGACGCGGATGGCGATCGCGCTCGGGTCCGCCGCTGGACCGAAGGCGAAGCGGCCAGCGAGCGGCGACGGGTTGTCATCGATGACGAAATAGAGTTGCGCGATGTCGCGGCGCAATTCGCCGGCGATGCCGATCTTGACCGGCACGAGGGCGGCATCCTCCGCCCGGTCGGGCGCCTCGATCGTCAACACGCCGGCGCCGTCCTGCAGCGCGCGATCGCCGAAGATCTGGCTGCGCAGATTGGCCCAACGCGCGGCCCGCGCCGCCTCGTCGACCTCGGCGGAGGCAGGCGCCATGACGGCGGTGGCGAGGAGAACGCCGATTCCAAGCACCATTGGCGTGAGGCGCATGATCTTCTATCCGAAACAGCGCCGCTCGAGGCTCATTCCCATTCGAGCTCCTTATACGCGGCGGTCACGTTGCGCGCATGGCAATCGTCGAAAAGCAACCACTTGTCGCGTTCGTCCAACGCGACATGGCGCGGCGCCTCGGCGATGTCAATGTCCTGGCGGATCGCCGCCCGCGTGCCGGCGAGGACGGTATTGAGATACCGCAGCTCGGGCTCGGCCGCTGCAGGCCAGTCGACGATGGCCGGCCCATGGCCCGGCACGGCGCGTTGCGCGGCGACGTGCGTCATCGCCCCTATCTCCTTGATCCAGCCGACGATGCTGCCGTCGATGACGGGGATGCGCTCGACGAAGAGAAGGTCGCTCAGCCACAGCGTCGCGGTGCGGCGGTCGAACAAGGTGAGGTCATTGTCGGTATGGGCCGGCCCATGCGCGCGGATATCGACCACGCGGTTGCCGCGATCGATCGCCTCCTCGGCGGCGACGAGATGGGTCGGCGCGACGATCTCGCTGCCCGAAGCCGCCGCGCCGAGGTCGCGGCTCAGCGTCTTGACGTAATAGTCGCCGCGCTGGGCCAGCGCGCCGGGCAGGCGCGCATGGCCGATGAATTCCGGGTGATCGGCGCGGAAGGCGACGGCGCCGAAGATGTGGTCGGGGTGGACATGGGTCAGAACGACATAGCGGATCGGCCTTCCCGTCACCGCGCGAACCGCCGCGTGGAGCTGCTCGCCCTCGACGGCGCTGCCGCCGGGATCGATCACCATGACCGCGTCGTCGCCGATGATGAAGCCGATATTGGCGATGGCGTCGTCGTTGCCGGGGTTTGCCTGCTCTGGCGCGCCGGCATGGACATAGATGCCGGGCGCGATCTCCACCATCGCCAGCGGCGCCGCCGCAGCGCCGCCGGCCGAAGCCAGTGCAAGCAGCAGCGCTACGAGGCGGAGCGAGGCGGCAACCGGGCGCAAGCGCCTAGTCCGCGGCGCCGAGCGGCGCCGGCTGCGCCGTCTCCTGCGGGTCCTTCTGGCCGCCCATGCGGCGATAGACGAAGGGCGGCGGCGCCTCCTGCGTCGCGGTGATCGCCTCCTCCAGCCGGCCGCGCTCGACGGCGAGATGGCAGACCGGGTCAGTCGCCGCCGCGTTGCCGGTCAACGCGAAGGCCTGGCAGCGGCAGCCGCCCCAATCGATCTCGCGGCGCTCGCAGCTCCGGCACGGCTCGAGCATCCAATCGGTGCCGCGGAAGCGATTGAAGGCGTCGGAGTCGCGCCAGACCTCGCCCAGGCTCATCGTGTGGACAGAGGGGAAATCGAAACCAGGCAAGGTCTCCGCCGCGTGGCAGGGCAGCGCGGTTCCGGTCGGCGTCAAATTCATGAAGCGCCGCCCCCAGCCGCTCATGCAGGCCTTGGGCAGAGCGGCATGGTAATCCGGCACGACGTAATCGATGACGAGCCGCCCGCGCAATGTCTCGCGCGCCGCCTCGACCGTCGCCGTCGCCGCGTCGAGCTGCGCCCGCGTCGGCAGCAGCGCGGCGCAATTGGCGAGCGCCCAGCCGTAATACTGGACATGCGCCACCTCGAGCCGGCGCGCGCCGAGCTCGACGGCGGCATCGATCATCGCACCGAGCCGCGCGAGGTTCTGGCGGTGCACGACGGCGTTGACGGTGAGCGGCAGCCCGGCGACCTGGACGCGCGACGCCGCCTCGCGCTTCAGGCGCTGCGCATTGCGATAGCCGGCGACGCGATCACCCTCCGCATCGTCGACATCCTGGAAGCTGATCTGCACATGATCGAGCCCGGCGGCGACCAGCCCGTCGAGGCGCTGCTGGTCGAGCAGCACCGCCGAGGTGATGAGATTGGTGTAGAGCCCGGCGCGCGCGGCATGGCCGACCAGCGTCTCGAGATCGCGCCGCACCAGCGGCTCGCCGCCGGAGAAATGCACCTGCAGCACGCCGAGCGCGGCCGCCTCGTCGAGGACGCGGCGCCAGCTCTCGGTGTCGAGCTCGCCCGCCACCCGCTCGAGCTCGCGCGGGTTGGAGCAATACGGGCATTGCAGCGGACAGCGATGCGTCAGCTCGGCGAGAATGGCCATCGGCGGGTCAAGGGCTGGGCGCGGGTCAAGCGCGGGCATCGTCGATGATCCCTTTCTCCGCGAGGTCCTGCAGCATCTCAATGACGTCGCTCTCGATGGTCTCCGCCGGCGCCTCGTACTCGCGCGCGAGGCCGGCGGCGATGCTGGCGATGGTGGCCTTCCCGTCGCAGCGCTGCAGCACGCTGATGGCGATGTCGTCTGGCATCAGCACGCGCTCGGGGGCCTGCACGACCCATTGGCTGCGTGCCGCATTGAACTGCAGGCGCACATGCGGCTTGAGGCGCGGCACCGCCGCCGCGTCGAGAATTATGCCCTGGCCGCCAGTCACGTCGAATTCTCGCCCGGCCGGAAGGCGCCGGGCGGCGGGTGGCCGGGTTCGACATAGGCGTGGTAGAGCGCGTCGAGCTGCGCCCAGAGCACGCTGCATTTGAACTCGAGCGCGCCGAGGACAGCGCGCTGCTGCTCCGGCGTGCGCGCCTCGCGCTTCACGTAATCGAGCGCGAAATCGGCGTCGCGCGGCGCCTGGGTCAGGCGGGCGTTGAAATAGGCCAGCGTCGCGCGGCTAATGAAATCGTAGCCGGCCAGCATGCCGGCGACGCGCTCGCTGATGATGGTGGGCGAGAACATCTCGGTGAGCGAGGAGGCGACCGCTTCGAGGAGGCTGCGCTCGGCGACGAAGCGGACATAGGCCTCGACGGCGAAACGCGTCGCCGGCAACGCGCCCGCCATCGAGACGACGTAGTCGCGATCGAGGCCGAGCCCTTCGGTCAGGGCGAGCCAGCGGACGATGCCGCCGCTGCCCGGCGCGTCGCCGTCGTGATCGACGAGGCGCTGGCGCCAGATGCGGCGCAGATCGCTGTCGTCGGCGCGCGCGATGAGCGCGGCGTCCTTGCGCGGGATGGCGCTCTGATAGCAATAGCGGTTGAGCGCCCAGGCCTGCACCTGGCCCTTGTTCAGCTTGCCGCCATGCAGCAGCCGGTGGAACGGGTGCAAATTGTGATAGCGCTCGGCGCCGATGCGGCGCAGAGCGGCATCGAGCCCGTCTGGTGTGAGCAGATCTGTCACAATGTCAGCTCCAGCCCGTCATGCGCGATGGTCCAGCCGGCCGCCATCGCCGCTTCATGCTCCGGCGAATCCTCGAGCAGAGCGGGATTTGTGTTGTTGATGTGGATGAAGATCTTGCGTTCGACGGCGAGATCGCGGAAGGCGGCGATCGCGCCGTCCTCGCCCGCCATGCTCATATGCCCCATGCGCTGTCCCGTCTTGCTGCCGACGCCGAGCTCGATCATCTCGTCGTCGCGCCACAATGTGCCGTCGAAGAAGACGAGCGGCGCCCCGTGCAGGCGTTGCTTCAGCGCCTCTGTCATCGCGGCGCAGCCCGGGATGAAGAAGAAGCGGACGCCGGTCGCCGTCTCGACGATCTCGAGTCCGATGGTGCGGCCGTCCTCGTGGATGCCGGGCGCCCGCCCCGGCTCCTCGAGCCAGAGCGCAACCTTTCCCGGCACCGCGAAGGCGGTCACCGTCAGCGTTGCGGCGTTGGAAGTGGGCTCGGCCAGCGTCAGCGGCTTCTCCAGATGCAGGACACGGCGCTCGACGCAATCGGGGGCGAGCACCCGGAAGATCGAATTTTCCGCGAGCACCGCATGCACTTCTTGCGTGGCGCACAACACGAAGGAATGACGCTCGCGCATGGTGAGAAGCCCCGCAACCGCATCGACATCGCCGCCCGTCAGAACGACACCGGCGATGGGCGAGGAGCGGAGCCCCTGCCGTGGCCACAAATGTTTGCTCGCATCTATCTGGGCGCGCAGATCCGGCGCCGCATTCAACAGGAACCAGTTTTCGTCGTCGACGGATACGGCTAACGACGCCTGGGTCCGCGCTTTGGCCCTGGGGTCACCCGCCCGCGCCCGTTGGCAGGCCGGCGTGTTCGCATTCCATTGTGGGAAGCCGCCGCCCGCCGCAGAGCCGAGCACTACGATACGCACGGAAGCCTACTCGGCGTCCGCGGGAGTGGCGATTCCTGCTATTTCGTCACGCTTGCGCAAGCGTAGGAGTTGATTTCGGCGCCGACAGCGATCTCAATAATTCTCGGTTTCTTCCAGGACATGGCTTCCTCCGATATTTGGTCGCTACTACCGTCGATAATCATGTCAGAGGTAGGGAAGGCGAGTCAATCTAGGGTAGTGTCTGGTAGTGTCTCTGTTTGAATTTCCGGTGTGGGGGTGGAAAGCGGATGTTCAACGCGACCCGCAGAGCTTCCGGCTCTCATCCTAAGCAGGCCTCTAGCGCGGCGGAGCAGACGCCCGTCAGCCGCCAGCGATCAGAACATGAGCCAGCACTGGGTGTTCGATGCCCTTGAGCGCGAGCGTGCGCGTCGGCGTGCCGGCCGCGAGACCCGGCGCCAGCGCTGCGCTCTCGGCCGAGACCAGAATCTCGCCGGCCGCCGCCTGGGCTTCAAGCCTGGCAGCCAGATTGACGGTGCCGCCAATTGCAGTGAAATCGCTGCGGACGGTTGAGAACTCACCGATCTCGACCTGACCGGTGTGGACGCCGACGCCAACACCGAGCGTATCCGCCGCCGCCTCATCGCGACGCCTGGCTGGGGCAGCGAGCGCGGCCTTGCAGCGCCGCTGGATGTCGAGGGCCGCCGTCACCGCCGCCTCGGCGTGGCGCTCGATCTTGATCGGAAAGTTGAAGATCGCCATCAGACCATCGCCCATTTGTTTGTTGACGATGCCGTCGTGCGCCCAGATGCCCTGAGCGCACTGATCCTGGAAGGCGCTGACGATGTCACTCAACTCGATCGGGCCCATCCGCTCGGAGAGGCGGGTATAACCGCGGATGTCGGCAAACAGGATGGTGGCGGTAGCGGAGATGTGCCGGCGCTTCTTGACTCGGCGGAAAGCCCGTTCGCAAATCGTGCAAATATTCGGGTTCATCTTGCTCTGTGTGATGCCGAAAATTCGGAACGGCACGGCCAGCGGACCACGGATCGGGATCGGCACGCCCATCTGATCCCAGCAGCCTCGGCAGATACGAGCATGGTCGCGAGCGGTCCACGGCATCTGACGATATTCCCCCAGATGATCGATAAATCAGCTTGAATGTACCATTGTTTCAGGGATGGCGCCGTGGAGCTTGAAGGGCAGCTTCTGAGGCGTGTTGCATGGTCATCCTCTATGGTTGCTGCGACCGACGAGCGTGTGCTGCCTGTTCACCAGGCAACCCTTCGAGAGTCGGCTTGCTGACGCATGCCTCCCAACGCTGATGGGGACGTCGCGGACTGGCACGTCACCCGACGATGCGCTGTGCGCACCGAAGGTGCGGTTTGGGGTCGAATTGCGAAGTCGCGATAATTGAGTTCCACGTCCGGTTGGCGGCTGCAAGCGGCCATCGTTTAACTATCGCTGGATGTCGTGGAAGGGTGGGAAGCCGACCCACCGCAACCGTCGACTACTGTTAAGGGTCATCAGATGCCTGCCGAACACGGGTAGCGGGGCGCGTTCCGATGGCAGGTGTCGCGCTCTGTGGGGGTGACCAACTGGCGACGACTGTCGCGACCTTCGCGATGCGCGTTCGGCGTCGGGCGCGTTGCCTGTCGCTGCCGAAAATCTCATCCGGGTTGGCGCCCGCCTGCCGGATCGGTCTTTGACCAGCTTGCCCATGCTCACGAGCGGCTTTGGGACGCCTTCGACGGCACGACGGCGCGCCTCTAGCTCCAACGGAATGGGGCGCGCACGGGGGCAACGCGGCGACACGCGCAGTTGCCGAAGAATGGCGGCACCTTGCGGCGCCACCTTGTCTTATGGGGCCGGCAACGTGTCCGTGTAACCGGTCGCCGGGCTGCTGCTGCGGAAACCGTCTTAACGGGCGGGCTGATAGGTCTTGGCGAGGGTCGCAGCTTTCGTCATGGACGCCACAGCTTGCGCGCCGGTCATTAACGCCGTCGTCTTGCTGGCTTTGACCGCGCCGCCCGCGGCAACCGAGAGCGCGAGCGCTGACATGCTTTCAGCATCCGGCATGTCGGCGATGAGAATAGCGTCATACTCGCCGAAGCAGTACCAGCCGGCGACGAATTTCCCTCCAGCGGCCTCGCACAGGCTGTGGCCTACTGTCTCCACACGGCTCTTCGGGTTCTTGAGCTGGGCGGCCCAAGACTGGGGCGTGTAGGCCAGTTGATACATGAATAGCGCCATTTTCGCCTCCGTTGTTGCCAGTCGGTCCGGCGACACGAATTTCATTCGAGCATGCCGCCGCACGCCAGCGTCGAACCTTCGCACTTGGCTATGGCTCGTTACACATGCAAGGGCATTTCCCCGTTTATTCTGGCTAGGCGTCTAAATGCCGCGGAAGTCAGGTTTTGGCACGTTCCCGACTCGGCAAAGACGCTCGACGCCCGCTTAGGGTCGACTCCGGCCAGTCGACGGAACCTAAAGAAACGGCAGCTAATCGATCTTGCCGTCTCCAG
>DATAQP010000078.1:0-2217 GCA_036264595.1 Allostellaceae bacterium | reverse complement strand
CACCACAACCCCGCCGTGCCGTCGAGGATCTGCCGTCCGTCATGCGAGGTGTAGTGCATGTCCTTGGCGGCGACGAGGAGACGCGGATTGCTCTTGAACTGGCGATTTGCCGTGAACGGCATCCAAAAGGCTTCGAGGTTGTTCGGCACGCTGGGCAACGGCGTATCGTCGGTCTCGTACATCATGGGCTCCACTGGGAACGGCTCGGGCGAGGCGGCGCGACCTTAGCACGCACGCAACGCGTAACGGAAGAAGAGCACTTGCCGCGGTGCAACAGCGGCGGAAGGCCTAGCGCGCCCGCCAGGTGAAGACCGAGGACGTCGCGTAGTTCCACACCGAGCCGACGATTGCGCCGGCGATGCCGGCGAGCCACCAGGATTGATCGGCGTGGAAGACGTAGGCGGCGATGCCGACATTGCCGATCGCGCCGACGCTGCACACCACGTAGAAGGACAGAAGGCCGCTCAGCAGCCGCCAGCCGCGCAGCCGACGGTCGCGGTAGGTGAACCAGTTGTTGAGCAGGAAGTTCGACGTCATCGCGACCAGCGTCGCGGCGCTCTGGGCGAGGGTGAAATCGGCACGGAGGAATTTGAGGACGACGCCGAGGACGACGAGATGGACGACCAGGCCCAGCCCGCCGATCATGGCGAAGAGCGCGAAGCGTACCGGCACGACATGGCCGACCAGCTTGTCGAGCAGGAGCTGGAGATATTCCCAGGCGACCAGCGTGTCGAGCTTGCTCTCGCCGTGCTCGCGCAGGCGGAACCGGTAGGGCAGCTCCTTGAAGGCGAGCGGCTGGGGCGACGAGGCGAAGAGGTCGATCAGGATCTTGAAGCCCTGGCCGGAGAGCGCGCGCAAGGCGGCCTCGAAGGTGGGCCGGCGAATCATGAAGAAGCCGCTCATCGGATCGCTGAGATCGGCCTTGACGACGAGCCGGCTCAATCGCGTCGCTAGATCGCTGATGCGGGCGCGCGAGGCGTCCCACTCGCCGACGCCGCCGCCGACGGCGTAGCGGCTGCCGATGACGATATCGAGCTGCTCGCTCTTGAGCGCGGCGAGCATCTGCGGCAGCAGCGTCTCGTCATGCTGGAGATCGGCGTCCATGACGGCGAGGAACGGCGCCGAGCTGGCAAGCACGCCCTCGATGCAGGCGGTCGAGAGGCCGCGCCGGCCGATGCGCTGCAGGCAGCGTATATAGGGCTTGCCGCGGCTGATGGCGCGGACATGCTCGGCCGTGCCGTCGCGCGAATCGTCGTCGACGAAGATGGCCTCCCAGGCGATGCCGGCGAGCGCCGTTTCCAGCCGCGCGACGAGCGGCTCGACATTGCCGCGCTCGTTGAAGGTCGGCAGGATGACGGTCAGCTCGACCGGTCCGACCAATCGCCGCTCTTGGGCGGCGCCGCGTTCTGCCTCGATCTCGTCCAGTGTCGTCGCCAATCTGATAGGGCCTTCGCGTGGCTGCCGGATGCGCTCCGGCCGAAGGCGCTTGACTTAGCCCTCCCGCGCGGCCGCGACAAGCGAAACTGGCAGCGCGGCGGGTCGTGGCCCGCGGCAGGGCCGATTGATCGTTGATCCGCCTAGCGCTTTCCTGAAAGATGCCGGCAGCCGAATCATCCCGACCGCAGAGGATCCTCATCGATGGCCGCGTCACCACCCGCTCAGCAGGCACACATAAAGGCTCTCGAGGAGAAGGGCGTCCGCTACGGGCTGGCGAGCTATGTCGATATCCATGGAAGGCCGAAATGCAAGGCGGTGCCGATCGGCCATTTCGCGCAGATGCTCGGCGGCTCCGAGCTCTTCACCGGCGCTGCCCTCGACGGCGTGCCGCAGGAGGTCAATGACGACGAGGTCGCGGCGCATCCCGATCTCGAGCGCGCCATCATCATGCCGTGGCAGCCCGATACGATGTGGTTCCCGAGCGATCTCTGGCTCAACGGTGAGCCCTTCGAGGCCTGCTCGCGCCAGATTCTCAAGCGCCAGCTCGCAAAAGCCGATTCGCTTGGCTTTACCTTCAATCTCGGCATCGAGACGGAGTTCTTTCTCTTCCGCCCGACCGAGAATGGCGGCTTCGAGCCGGCGCTGAAGCCGGATTTCCTCGAGAAGCCGGCCTATGACGTGCGGCTGCTGCTCAACTCGATGCAGGTCATCGACGAGCTGGTGGCAGCGATGAATCAGCTCGGCTGGGATGTCTATTCCTTTGACCAGGAGGACGCGCTC
>DATAQP010000059.1:0-2465 GCA_036264595.1 Allostellaceae bacterium | reverse complement strand
CGCGAGGGCGGGCTCGCCCTCATCGCCGTTAGCGATGACGGCTCGGGGATGAGCCCAGCGGAGCTCAGCCTCGCGGTCGAGCGCCACTGCACCTCCAAGCTGCCCGCGGATGACCTCCTGTCCATCAAGACGCTCGGCTTCCGCGGCGAGGCGCTTCCCTCGATCGGCTCGGTCGCCCGCCTCACCGTGACGACACGGCGTCGCGGCGACGATGCCGCCGCGACGCTCACCGTCGAGGGCGGCGCCAAGGGGGTGGTGATGCCGGCGGCGCATCCTCCCGGCACGCGAGTCGAGGTGCGGGATCTCTTCTACGCGACGCCGGCGCGATTGAAATTCCTCAAGACGCCACGCACCGAGCGCGACCAGGCGCTCGATTCGGTGCAGCGCCTCGCCATGGCCTGCCCGTGGATCGCCTTCACGGTGACCGGCGACGACGAGCGCGTGCTGCTGCGCCTGCCGGCGGTGACACCCGATCTTGTCGCCGGTTCCGATCCCGACGACGAGGGGGCGGCGGCACGGCGTCAGCGCCTGGCCGCAATTCTCGGCCGCGATTTCGCCGACAACGCGCTCGCCATCGACGCACAGCGCGAGGGCTTCCGTCTCGTCGGTCTCGCCGGCTTGCCGACGCTCAACCGGGCGACGTCGCGCGACCAGTATCTCTTCGTCAACGGCCGCCCGGTGCGCGACAAGCTGCTGGTCGGCGCGGTGCGCGGCGCCTATCAGGATTTCCTCGCCCGCGACCGCCATCCCATGGTCGTGCTCTTCCTCGTCTGTCCTGAGGAAGCCGTCGACGTCAACGTCCACCCGGCCAAGGCCGAGGTGCGCTTTCGCGACTCGGCGCTGGTGCGCGGCCTTATCGTTGGTGCGCTGCGCAACGCCCTCGCCGGCGCCGGCCATCGTGCCGCTACGACGGTTGCCGATCAGGCGCTCGGCGCCTTCCGTCCCGGCGAGCTGCCGGCGCATAGCGGTTTCGGCCAGGGCGGCTTCGGGCAAATCGGCGGTTTCGGGGCCGATCGCGGCTACCGTCAGTCGGCGTCGCTGCCGCGCGGCTTCGCCGAGGCGGCGGCCGCGCTCTACGCGCCTCAAGGCGGGCTGGCCGGCCTCGCGCCGGGGGCGCGCGCGGCGGCGCCCGAGCCCGGCACGGCGATACTCGAGAATTACCCGCTCGGCGCCGCGCGGGCGCAGCTCCACGACACCTATATCGTCGCGCAAACCGCGCGCGGCATCGTCATCGTCGACCAGCACGCCGCCCATGAGCGTCTCGTCTACGAGCGGATGAAGGCGAACCTCGCCGATGGCGGCGTCAAGCGCCAGCTCCTCCTGCTTCCCGAGGTGGTCGAGCTCGACGAGGCCGATGCGGCGCGGCTTACCGCGCGCGCCGACGAGCTCGCCGAGCTTGGCCTCGTCGTCGAAGCGTTCGGCCCCGGCGCCGTCGTCATCCGCGAGGTGCCGGCGCTGCTCGGGGAGACCGATGCCGCCGGGTTGGTGCGCGACCTCGCCGACGAACTCGCCGAGCTCGGCGAGGCGCTCGCCTTGAAGGAGCGGCTGGAGACGATCTCAGGCACGCTCGCCTGTCACGGCAGCGTGCGCGCCGGCCGCCGCCTCAACCACGCCGAGATGAACGCCCTCTTGCGCGAGATGGAGGCAACGCCGCATAGCGGCCAGTGCAATCACGGCCGTCCGACCTATGTCGAACTCCAGCTCGCCGATATCGAGCGGCTGTTCGGCCGGCGTTAGCTATGTCGAACCACAATAAGATTGACCCCGTTCCACAATAAGATTGACCCTGTTCCACAATAAGACTGACCCGGAATCCACGATAACTTACCTGCAATATGTTGTACGGCCACGACTGTTGAACGCGATGAAAGCGCCCGAGAGATGCGCTACGGGGATTGCGACTACGATCGATTGTCTCGCGTCGAAAGCGGCCTTGAAAGCACGTCCTCAGGCCTTCCTACCGTCCCAGAGACTTCTCGGATCGACGAAAGGGATGTCGCATCCGAGGGTTGACGCCAACGCCTCCACAGCATCCTTACGCGAGCCGAAGGTGTCGCCGACCGGGCGGCCATCGTCGGTAGTGGCGATCCACCGTCGGCTGGGGAGCCGCTCGATCTGGCCAAGTATGATGCGCTGAGCGATCCGGTCCCGTATCGGCGATTGGACCCACCAAATGTCGCCTTGGACCCCGCCCGGGAGGGCGCTGGAGAGGGAGAGCTCCCACCTCGGCTGGCGTGGCGGGATCCTCCCCCCGCATCGCTCGACGAGTTGCGCAGCCAGCGGAGCTCTCAGCCCCGCCATCCAATCGAGGAACCGCTGCGCGAGGGGAAGAACCGCGGATTGCCCGTCATCCAGCTCTCGGTCGCTTCAACCCGGGGTCACATCAGGCAAGCCGGAGGATTCAGGTAGTACGCCTGTTCTGTTGAGAGGCTCCGCTTCAGCGCCTGCGTTGGCTCATCGGCGAG
>DATAQP010000053.1:0-1866 GCA_036264595.1 Allostellaceae bacterium | reverse complement strand
TGCCGAAGCAGATCGAGTTTCGTGTCAGCCTGCCCAAGACGGTGATCGGCAAGCCGTCGAAGAAGGACCTCCTCGCCGAGGAGGCACAGCGCGCGGCAAGTCGGGCGGCGGGGTAGAGTGAGGTAGCGGCGGCGCCGGTCTAGCGCTAATGCTGCTTGGTACAATTGATGGAGTCGCGTCGAGCGCTGCCGCCGAAACAACCGGAAATGGGGTTGAGACCATGAAGAATGTCGTCATCGTCGGCTATGCCCGCTCCCCCTTTCACTTCGCCAAGAATGGCGCCCTGGCGCGGGTCCGTCCGGACGAGCTGCTCGCCACCGTCATCGCCGGGCTGGTCGAGCGCACCGGTGTTGAGCCCGCGGACATCGAGGACGTTCTCGTCGGCTGCGCCATGCCCGAGGGCGAGCAGGGGCTCAATGTCGCCCGCCTCGCCAGCTTCCTTGCCCATCTGCCGATCACCGTTGCCGCGACCACGGTCAACCGTTTCTGCGGCTCCTCGATGCAGACGATCCACATGGCGGCGGGTGCGATCCAGCTCGATGCCGGCAGAGCCTTCATCTGCGCCGGCGTCGAATCGATGAGCCGGGTGCCGATGATGGGCTTCAACCCGATGCCCCATCCCGGCTTGGTTAAAGACTATCCCCAGGCCTATATCTCGATGGGGCAGACGGCAGAGAACGTCGCGCGCAAATACCAGGTGACGCGCGCGCAGCAGGAGGAGCTGACCGTCGCCAGTCATCAGAAGGCAGCGGCGGCGCAGGCCGCCGGCAAGCTCACCGACGAGATCGTGCCGATCAAGACGCGCGACGGAATCGTCGACAAGGATGGCTGCATCCGCGCCGATACCAGCCAGCAAGCGCTGGCCGGTCTTGCGCCGGCCTTCGACGTCAACGGCACGGTGACCGCCGGGACGTCCTCGCCGCTGACCGATGGTGCCTCGGCCGTGCTGGTCTGCACCGAGGAGTACGCGACGCGCCACAAGCTGCCGGTGCTGGCGCGGATCAAGAGCGTCGCGGTCGCCGGCTGCGCACCCGAGATCATGGGCATCGGTCCGGTCGCCGCGACGCAGAAGGCGTTGCAGCGCGCCGGTCTCGCGATGAAGGACATCGACATCGTCGAGCTCAACGAGGCCTTCGCTTCGCAGGCGCTCGCCTGCGCGCGCGATCTCGGCATCGATCTCGCCAAGACGAATATCGATGGCGGCGCCTTGGCGCTCGGCCACCCGCTCGGCGCCACCGGCGCGCGCATCACCGGCAAGGCCGCGGCTCTGCTCAAACGCGAAGGCAAGCGCTACGCCCTGGCGACGCAATGCATCGGCGGCGGCCAGGGGATCGCGACGATCCTCGAGGCGGCGTAATGCGCGCTCGATCGTCTTTCTTCTTCCCCCTCTCCCTCCGGGAGAGGGGCGGGGTGAGGGCTGATGCCGCCTCATCCGGCGTCTTCTCCAGTATTTACGGCAAGCAACCCTCACCCTGCCCTCTCCCGCAGGCGGGAGAGGGTTCCCGGTGGGTTTTCGCGCGGAGATCGCCATGACCATCCAAAAGGCTGCCGTCATCGGCGCCGGCATCATGGGCAGCGGCATCGCTGCGCAGATCGCCAATGCCGGCGTGCCGGTCATCCTCCTCGACATCGTTCCGAAAGGAGCAACCAACCGCAACGCGATCGCTGAAGGCGCCGTCGCCAAGCTGCTGAAGAGCGACCCCGCCGCCTTCATGCATCCGAGGAATGCGCGGCTCGTCACGACCGGCAATCTCGAGGACGATATCGCCTTCCTCAAGGATTGCGACTGGATCGTCGAGGCGGTGCTCGAGGATACTGGGATCAAGCGCGCGCTCTATCAGAAGCTCGACTCCGTGCGCAAACCGG
>DATAQP010000048.1:0-2295 GCA_036264595.1 Allostellaceae bacterium | reverse complement strand
GAGCGGCGGACGGATCTCACCCAGCCGAAGACCGAGGTCTCGGATTTGCGCGCCTGGAAGACGCGTCTCGGCCTCAGCGACGATCATCCCTTCCAGCAGGAGCGCGATTTTAGCGATGGGCTCCATCGCCTGGGATACGAGCTCAATGCCGTAACCTCGGCCAATCCCTTGACCGAGGAATCGCGCTTCCGGTTCTTCGTCGACAATCTCGTTTCGGTCGGCCAATTCGAGAACTGTCTCGAGCGCAGCCTGCCGAAGATCGATCTCAGCCGGCCGCAATGCCTCATCCTCAACCTGTGCGAGACGCATTATCCCTATTTCGACGGCGCCTATGACCGTCAATTCGATGCCTATTACCTGCATGGCTTCGCCGCGCAGATGCGCGCCGCCGCCGAGGATCGGGTCCTGACGGTCCCGAACTATCCCGCGGAGCTGATGCCGGTTCTGCGGGCGCGCCAGATCGAATCGATCCGCTATCTCGATTCCGTCATTCCCAAGCTCTTCAAGCTATTGCCGCCCGCGACCTACGTCACGATCACCTCGGATCACGGCGATTGCCTCGGCGAGGACGGCTTTGTCGGCCATGGCGAGGTGTGGAACAAGATGGTGCTGGAGGTCCCCTTCCTCGAAGGACGCGTTCCGTCCTAGCCTCCACCCTGCGCCGAACTTGATCCCCCCTTTGGGGTACTCTGCCCGTCTTGCCGCAGGATCGCTTCGAGATGGGCGATGCTCCGCCTGACGCTCCTGACGTGCTCCTCAGTCGCGTCGACCCATTTGGCGCCCGCCATCCGACTGACCCTTGTCTTGCCGGAGGTCAAGGCTGTGAGCTCCTTCTGCAGCTTGGTCAGCAGGTGCTGGTGCGATTGCACGAGAATTTCGGGCTTCGCCATTCCATTCCCTCATTCACGCGCCTCTGGCACAGTGTGAACGCCGAAGCCGCGCGGAGCGTTCCCGCGCCGGAGCGTCGCCCTGTCAGGCAAGTCGCCCATCAGGCGAATCGCAGCAACGGCACGGCGGCGGCCGATAGCAGAATGGCGACGAGCCGCAGCCGCGTGAACGGCTCCTTGAGCCAGAGGATGGCGATGACAAGGGCGAAGACCGCGCTGGTGTCGCGCAAGGCGGCGGCCGGCGCGATCGGCGCGCCGCTCCACACCCAGAGGATGAGGAGGTAGGAGGTCACCGCGGCGATCGCGGTCGGCACGCCCGTCGCGGCATGTGAAGCGAGGATGCGCCAGGGTCTGGCGATGGCGTATTGCCGTCGGGACATCGCCACGGCATTGGTGACGGATACCGCGAACCCATAGGCAAAGGGCGAGCCGGCAAGGCGCACGCCCTGCGCGTCGCACATGACATAGGCGGCGGTGCCAATTCCAGCGATTGCGATCCAGCCGAACGCCGCGCGTGGCACCCCGCCCTGCCCCTTCCCGATGGAGAGCAGAAGCAGGGAGCTCGCGACGAGGCCGATTCCGGCCATGCCGAATGGGCTCAGCATCTCGCCGGACAGTGCGGCGGCGAGCGGCACCACGAGCAGGACCGAGAGGGCGCGCACCACGGGATAGACGATGCCGAAGCCGGACAGCTCATAGGCGCGTAAGAGCGACGTGACGGTCGCCAGGTTGAGCGAAGTCGAGGCGGCGATCCAGATCCAGGAGGCCGGCGCCGGCAGTCCGGTCCACAGCAGCCCGGGGAGGACGATCGCCGCGCTCGTCAGCATCTGCGCCGTCATCGCCTCCTTGGGATGCGGGCTGGCTTTGACGGCGGCATTCCAGCCGGCATGGAGCAGCGCGCTCGCAAGGGCGGCGGCGACATGGAGGAGATCCATGCCGGTCAGGCGAGCCTGCGATAATAGAAGCTGGTGCTGCAGCGCCCGCCCTGCGGCCAATGCGCGTAGTCGGGAACGATGCCGGCGCGGCTCCAGCCCAATCGCGCATAGAGGCGCTCGGCGTCGCTGCCGGTCGCCGTATCGAGGACGAGCAGCGTCCGTCCGGCCGCAAGCGCGCCCTCCTCCGCCGCGCGCATCAGCGCCGCGCCGATGCCGCGGCCGCGGGCGCGCCGGTGCACCAACATTTTCGCGATATCCGCCCGGTGCGGCTGGTTCTCCGGCTTGGCGAAGATCACCTGCACGGTGCCGACGATGCCGCTCGCGTCGCAGGCGACGAGCAGCAGCCGCGCCCCCTCTTCCACCTCGACGGCGAGGCTGCGCCAGAACGCCGCGGCGCGCGCGGCGGTGATCGGCTGCATGAACCCGACCGATGCGCCACCTTCGACGCAATCGACCAGGACCTCGGCGAGTTC
>DATAQP010000038.1:0-1943 GCA_036264595.1 Allostellaceae bacterium | reverse complement strand
TCGGCCACGGCGCCTTTCTCGGCATCGGCGCCTATGTCCCCGCCCTGCTATGGAACAGCCAGGCGGTGACGCCGTGGCTCGGCATCCCCGTCGCCATCCTGCTTGCCGCGCTGCTCGGCCTGGTGATCGGCTATCCCTGTTTTCGCCTGCGCGTCATCGGCCATTATTTCGCCCTCGTCACCCTGGCGCTCAGCCAGGTCGTTCTGCTCACCATCGTCGCCGCCCGCGACATCACCGGCGGCTCGCTCGGCATGACGCTCAAGACAGTCGGCCAGTCCTGGTATGCGCTGCAATTCCCCGACAAGACCGTTTTCTATGCCATCGCCCTCGTCGTCTGGGGCGCCGGCATCGTCGTCTGGCATCTTGTCGATCGCGGCATGGGACGCGCGGCGCTCGAGGCTATCGCCGAGGACGAGGGCGCCGCCGCTGCCATCGGCATCAACGTCATGCGCGAGAAGCTGCGCGTCACTGTGACGAGCGCGGCGCTCACCGCGCTCGGCGGCGCCCTCCTCGCGCAGTATCTGCTCTACGTCAATCCCGACAGCCTCTCGGGCATCGCCGTCTCGCTGCAGATCGTCTTCGCGGCGATCGCCGGCGGCATGTATTCGGCGCTCGGCCCGACGGTCGGCGGACTCTTCACCATCGCCCTGCCCGAGATATTGCGCATCTGGTTCGGCACCAATTTCGTCGGCGCCGCCAATACGATCTATGGCGCCCTCCTGGTCGTCTTCATCGTCTTCATGCCGCGCGGGATCGTCGGGCTGATCGAGAGAAGGCTGCCCCGCCGCCGAGCGCCGGCGGCCAAGCAGGCGGCCCCAGGCTGAGCGGACTTTATCTTATCGCTTGAAATTCCCCGCCGGTGTTGCTCGTATCGTTGACGCCCCGCCAAATCCCTTCACCGTTAGGCCAGCGATGAAAACCAAGCTCCTCGTGACCCGCAAGCTGCCTGAAGCCGTCGAGCGCCGCGCTGCCGCCGCCTATGACGCCGTTCTCAATGGCGAGGACCGGCAATACGCCCCGGCAGAGATGGTGCAAAAAGCGTCAGGCATGCAGGGCATATTGTGCACGGTGACCGACGATTTCTCCGCACCGGTCATCGCCAAGCTGCCGGACAGCGTGCGCGTTCTCGCCACCTTCTCGGTCGGCTATGACCATATCGACGTTGCCGCCGCGAAAGCACGTGGCATTACGGTCACCAACACGCCCGACGTGCTGACCGGCGCGACCGCCGACATCACCATGCTCCTCCTCCTCGGCGCGGCCCGGCGGGCGAGCGAGGGCGAGGCGCTGATGCGTCAGGATTCCTGGCAGGGCTGGGCGCCGACTCATCTCATGGGCACCGAGGTCTCCGGCAAGCGTCTCGGCATCATGGGGATGGGCCGCATCGGTCAGGCGGTGGCGCGGCGGGCACGCGGCTTCGACATGCGCATCCATTATTCCGACGCGGTGCGGCGCGAGCTACCGGCGGAGCTGCAGGCGACCTTCCACGAAGATGCCGACGAAATGCTGCCGCATTGCGATTTCCTCGCCCTCCACGTGCCGCTGCTGCCCGAGACACGCGGCTGGCTCAACGCCAAGCGGCTGGCGAGCCTGCCCAAGGGCGCCATCGTGGTGAATTCCTCGCGCGGCCCGGTCGTCGACGACGCGGCGCTGATCGCAGCGCTCAAATCCGGCCATATCGCGGCAGCCGGGCTCGACGTCTTCACCGGCGAGCCGCGCGCCAATCCTGGCTATCGGGCGCTGCCCAACACGTTCCTTCTGCCGCATCTCGGCAGCGCGACGATCGAGACGCGGACGGCGATGGGCAACCGCGCGCTCGACAATCTCGACGCCTTCTTTGCCGGCAAGACGCCGGGCGACCTCGTCTCATGAGGTGACGGCGAGCGGGCCCGTCGGATGGTGTGTAGCCCCTGCCCTCGGCACAGGGGAAGCGATCGGATAGG
>DATAQP010000037.1:0-2538 GCA_036264595.1 Allostellaceae bacterium | reverse complement strand
CGGTCACCGGGATGCCGCCCTGGCGTGTCCACAGGCCGAAGACCGCCTGGGCCATCAGCTCGTATTTCGTCGTGTAGCGGAAATGCCAGGACGCGTAGCGCGGGATGCGGTCGTCGATCTCGGCGAAGATCAGCGCGGTTTCCGCCTGCAGCTTGGCCTGCGCGATATCGCTCGTCTCGGTGCGCGCCTTGTTGAGCGCGGCACCGGTCGCCAGCATAAAATCGTGATATTGGGCGCCATCGACGACGGTCGTGCGGACGATTCCCGGGGCGTCACGCCAGGTCAGAACCTTCGGTCCCTGCACGGTGCCGGGCACTGGCGGGCCGCCGACCGCAGCCAGCCAACCCCAGGAGTAAATGCCTTGATATGCGACAGTGGCAACCGTGCCGCCGACCACCGTCGCGGCGACGAGCAGACCGGCGATGACGCGTTTGCGGCGGCGATGGCGGAGCGCGCTCGTCGTCAGCGCCGGCCGCGCCGCCGACGGTTCGGGGACGCCCTGATCGTGCGCCCCGTCATCCATAGGGTCCGGCGTATCGGTGGTTGTCATCGGCGGGCCTTAAGCCATAGCCCTCAAGCCATAGATCGTATACGCCGGCGCACTTGTCTTGTTCCCCGGTCCCTTGCTCCCGGTCGCTCGCGGTGCGGCATCACGCCGGCACCCTCGTCGTCATCGCGCCAGCGGGCGGCCGACCATGGTGGCGATGATCTCCTGGAGCTGCTGATCGATCGAGCGCTGTTGCGCCTCGACGATCTTGCTCTCGAAATCCAGCTCGGCGGCGGTCACGCCCTTGCGGACATCGGCTTCGAAGCGGGCGCGGCTCAGCGCCTCGTCGGTGCGATTGAGGATCCAGTCGACCGTGGCGCTGGCGGAAAAGCCGATGATCGCCACGCCGGCCGCGCCGGTCAGGATGCCGATGACGACGCCGGAGATGATGCCGGGCAACAGGCCGAAGAGCGGCAGCACGAAGCCGGCGACGAGAGCGGTGACGATGACCGGCAGCACGACGAAGCTGATGAGCTTGGTGGCGAAGGGCCGCGCCAGGCGGAGGATCACGTCGTCGACGGGACCGCCGTTGCTCATCGCCGGCAGCAACGCCTGCAGATCGGTCCTGACCACCGCATCGTCGAGCGACTCGGGCGGCTCGCAGGCAACGTGCATCTGCGCCTTGGCGCGATTCCAGGCCGGATCCGCCGCCCAGCCGCCGGCCCGATCGCTGCGCTCGATCGTCTGTGCCTCGCGGCGGACGAAATCCCCGAGCGCTGTCTCGTAGCCGCGGCAAATCCGCTGCAGCTCGTCGCGCGCCGCGCCGAGCGAGTGCTCGATGGCGGGTTTCAGCTTGGGAATCGTCGTCTCGGGGTCGATGACGAGAGCGTTGAACTGGCTGCGAATGGCGGCAACGAGACGGGTCTGAACGCGGTCGGGTACTTGCAGGATCGGACCTTCCGGCAGGGTGGCGACCGCCCAGGCGAAGGCGCGACCGAGCAGGATCCAGCTCGTCCACCAATTGAAGACCCAATCGGCATATTGCGGGACGCGCCCTTCCATCTCGGCGAAGACCGGATGCAGGCCGTCGCGCAGCTCTTGCGCAGCGACGGCGAGTATCCGCCGCTCGTCCTGGGCGAGCTGATTCCAGCGCGCCGCCACATACTCATCGAGGCGGCGCTTGTCGACTGCGGCACGGTGGCGGATTCCATGCTCGTCCTCCCATATGAAGACGGCGACGGCGGGGCCGGCGGATGGCGGGCTCGCCACATCGCTCGGCGCCGTCTGAGCGGCAACCAGCGCGGCGCGGCGCGCGCCGGACGGGACCTCGCCCCATTGGTCGAGCCGGACCAGCGCGACCACCAGCAGTGCCACGACCACGACCGCGAGCGCAACGAGCAGCCCCCGCCGCCAGCGCGCGACGGCAAGGCGGCAGAATTGCACCACCTGCCACATCGGCTTCGCGACGCTCGGCGGCTCCGGCTGCTGCTCAATGTCGGACAAGTGCTTCCTTCTATCCGGCGAGAGCGTCTGGCGCCGATTGCCATAGACCAGCAGACCGGCACTGCCGTTCGGCTCGCGTGGTCAGATTATGCCAGAGAGACCGGCGTCGCCACATCGCTCTGCGCCGGAATTCACCGGAACTCGGTGATTTCCAAGGGGCGCAGCTGCGATGGGAGCGATACCGGAATGCACATGCGCTGCGCGACAGCGGTCGGCCGCTTCGTGCGGAAATCCGACTAAGGAAGTTTGCGCGGCTCGAGTGTGGCGATGTCGGAGCGGTCGCCGTACCACCAGTTGCCGACCATGGCACCCGCCACCGCACCCAGCAACGTGGCGCCGCGGAACGACAGGAGCGACGAGAAGAGAGTCGCGCCGATGACGATGCCGGCGCCGATGGCGATGACCTGCGCGGGATCGATACCCGGTTCGCCGGCGGGCGACGAGGGCAGCTGGACAGGCACGATCCGCAGCTCGTCAGCATGGGCCACGATCGGCAGAAAGCCGATCGTGACGACCAGAACGGTCAGTAAGAGCTTGCGCATTGTACC
>DATAQP010000025.1:0-6462 GCA_036264595.1 Allostellaceae bacterium | reverse complement strand
AACCACACCATCGATTTCCGCGGCTCGGAGGATTTCCAGGCCTGGCGCAAGCTGGTCGGGCATTGCTTCGTCGCGCCGCCCGAGGTCGAGCATACGCGTGAGGTCGTCGCCGGGTTCTGACGCAGCTTCGTCAGGCGTGCGGCAACGGGAAGAGCGCGCTGATGGTCGGCGCGCAGCGATGCCAGACCTGCACCGGCGCCTGCGCCGCTTCGGCGGCGCTCGCCGCCATGCGCAGATTGACCGTCTCCTCGTTGACCAGGATCATCGCGACGGTCTGTCCGGCGCCGGGCTCGGTCGGCGGCACGACATAGAGGAAGGAATGACGCGTATAGTTGCCCTGCATGCGCGTGCCGCCAGGGGTGACGATCTCCGGCCCCTTGATCGACATGTGTCGCGCGTCAGTCGTCGCGCACCAATCGCCATCGATCACATCGGCCCAGGCGCTGCCGGCCGACAACAGGACAACGAAACCGAACGCTGCAGCAAGGGATCGTTTAGCCATCGCCTTCATCCTTTCGAACGCCGACAGCGCAAAGCATAGCGCCAATCCGGCCCGCCCGGCACTAGGGCCAATGACATTCCTGTGATGCGGAGAACTCGCATGCCGATCGCCATCAGCTGGAAGCTATCGGTCGCCCCCGTTGTCGTCGCCCTCATGCTCGCAAGCCTCGCCCTCGCGACGCCGAGCGTCGCGCAGCCGGCGGCTGTGACGCCGGCGGAGCAGGCGGCAGACGACCTCAATCGCGACCTGCTGCATGCCTATCGCGATGCCAAGGAAATGCGCTTGGCGCAGACCTCGCCGATCATCGTCGTCGCCTTCGGCGAGGCCGTGCTGATCCGCGCCGGCAGCGAGCGGCGCGTCGATTTCACGCCGCGCGGCTACGACAGCTTCAAGGACATGTCGCATACGGTGCTCGGCTTCTACGGCGCCGCCGCGCAGGCGCTGGCCGATCCCAAGAGCGATTGGGCTGGCGAGCTCCGCACCCTGCGCGCGCGCGCCGCCGCCGTGCTGCCGCAGCTCGCCGCCTTGGGCTTCGCCGGCGATCGCCTGGAGCGCCAGACCCAGCTTCTGAAGAGCGCCATCGACTTCGCCGATCGCATGCTCGCTTCCGGGGCGGTGACGCAGGACGCGCTCACCGCCTACGCCCGCCGGATGGCGCCGCTGGTGCTCGCCAACGCGACGGATGCCGCCGCGGTGCAGCTCGACGGGCTGCATGCGCTCGTCCAGGCCTGGCGCGCCGAGATGAGCGAGGCGGAATGGCAGCGCCTCTATGTCGTCATTCTCGGCCCGCGCATGCCGCGCGCCGGCAATCTGCAATTCCAGTATTTCGTCAATGCGCTGGGCGCGCCGGCGATCGACCAGAGGCTGTTCTATGCCGAGGGGATCTTCGACGTGAAAGGCGGGCTCGACCTGCTGGCGACGATCGTTACCGATCGCGAGCTCTCGGCGACCGTCTTCGCCGATCCGCTGCGCATGGACCGCGATTTGCTCGCTGACGGGGCGGAGGCGCATCTGTTGAGCATGTTCGGCCGGCTGGGAGCGCCAGGCGAAGCCAAGTCGCCCTGAGGGTCCAGCGCATCAACTTTTCAGATTGAACTTCTCTCTCGTCGCCTCCCGCGAAAGCGGGGGTCCAGGGGCAATGTTCCGTCGCTCACCCTGGGTCCTCGCTTTCGCGGGGACGACGGATGAAGCGACTCAACTGGAGCCGATAACGCTCTATCTCGCCGCTGCTTCGCTGCGGCTTCCGTCGAGGAAGAGGGCGACGGTGCCGCGAATCCACGCCTCGATCTCCTCGGCGTCGAGCGGGCGGCCGAAGCCGAGCGCCCGCTTCTGCGGTCCCGACAGCACCATGTTGAGAAACTGCTCGGCGGCGAAGCGGCTGTCGGCGATGCGCAGGCGGCCCGCCTGGGCCTCGCGATCGAGAAGGGCGGCGATGCGCTCGACGCCCTTGCCCGCCCCCGCCTCGTTGACAAGCTGCACCAGCTCGGGGAAACGCTGCGCCTCGGCGATGAGGACACGGTGCAGCGCGAGGGCCGGCGGCGAGAGGGCGACGGCGAGGATCTGGACGGCAAGGCCGTGCAGCAGGAGATCGGGCGGCGCGTCCTCCAGTATCCGCGCCTCGAAGGGCGGCAGCCAATGGTCGATCAGCCGGCGGACCACCGCCTCGAAGAGCGCGGCCTTGTCGTGGAAGCGATGATAGAAGGTGCGCTTGGAGATCCGCGCCGCCGCCGCCACCGCCTCGATGCTGGTGGCGCCATAGCCGCGCGTCAGGAAGAGCGCGGTGGCGACGTCGAGGATGGTCTGCTGCAGCTCGACGGTCTGCAGCCGCGAGGGGCGGCCGCCGCGCCGGGCGACGACTTCCCCCGTGGCGTTCGGTCCGGTGGAGGTTGGCGCAATCTCGGTCGGCATATCCGGAATTCGCCTCCGTCTCGCTGCCAGCGCGGCCGGCCGCAACAATAGCCGCGACGCATGCGAGAGGGAAGCGAGTCGGGCCTGGCTCATCGCCAATAATGATAGCGCGGCGGTGGCGGCGGTGCGGCGTAGGGCTCGTAGATGACGCAGCCCGAGAGCAGCGCAAGCAGCGCCAGCACCGCCACGAGTTTTCCCGCCGCGCCGCGGCGGCGCGATGAATTAACGGTCATGCCAACCATGCTCGCCATGGCCGTGGCCCCAGTGGCCGCCGCCGAAGCCAAAACCGAAACCGAGGCCGATGGTCGGTCCATAGGCCGGGGCGTAATACGGCGCCGGCGCATAGGCATAGGCCGGCGGCGCGTAATAGGCCGGTTGCTGGTAATAGGCCGGGTGCTGGTAGGCCGGCTGGTAAACGGTGCAGCCGGCGAGGGCGGCGACCAGTGCGCACGCGGCGATGCCGCGCGCCAAGGTTTTGGTGTTCATGACATCACCCGTTCAGCGAACGATTTGCCACGTGCCGTCCGGCTGGAGGCACGCCGTGCCGTAACTGCGTTGCTGCCTGCCGTCGATCGTCGTCGTCGACTGGTATTCGCGGCAGGTCTGCTCTTGAGCCTCGCTGTAGCTCTGCGGGGCCGGCGGGGCGTAATAGGCCGGCGGCGGTGCGTAATAAGCCGGCGGCGGTGTGTAATAAGCCGGCGGCGGGTAGTAGTAGACCGGCGGGGGCGGCGGATAGTAATAGGCCGGCGGACCGGCCAGCGGCACGCCGAAGCCGAAGCTGACGAAGCCGCGCGCGTCGGCGGTCGCCGGCGCCGCGATGGCCGCGACCAGCAGCCCGGCCGCGAGCCACAGGGCCATGCGCCGATAGGGCGCCTCACGTGTATTCGTGGCGTTCCCGCCGAAAATTCTACCTGTCATCTCGATTCTCCCGCATCCCTAACGAAACGGAACGGGTGCGTATTCCATATGGCAACAAAAATTTTCCAGACAAGGCGAATAGCGGCGCTCGGTCCCGGCTCTCGTTCCCAGGCGGCCCCCCGCTTCGTGGAGCGGCCTTCCTGGGATTATACGCGCTCGCGCCGAGGGCTATCCCTCGACGGATCAACCGGCGGCTGGGCGGCGTCCGGGGAGAGAACCGCCCTTCACCGGTTGGCAGGTGCTGCTCAGGCGGCGCGGCTCTGCGCGGCGGCGTAGAGGGTGCGCTCCTCGCCGACCGCCTTGGCAACGCTCGGCCGCGCCAGCATGCGGCGGTGGTAATCCTGCACCCCAGGGTAGGGCGAGAGGTCGAGCCCGGCCGGCACGCACCAGTTCAGCACCGTCGTGAGGTACGCGTCGGCGACGCTGAAGCGGTCGAGCAGGTAGTCGCGGCCGGCGAGATAGCTTTCGAGGCGGGCGAAGCGCGCCGCCGCCTTGGCGTGGGCGAATTCCTTGGCTCCGGCGGGACTCGCGGCGTCGAGCAGCGGGCTGAACACCAGCTTGTGCAGCTCCGAGCCGATGAAGCTCAGCCATTGCTGCAGCCGATGGCGGCCGCCGGAATCCCATGGCGCCAGATTGGCGTTCGGATAGCGCTCGGCAATGTATTGCAGCACGACCGGGTTCTCGGTCAGCGTTTCGCCGGCCTCGGTGCGCAGCACCGGGACCTGGCCCATCGGGTTGACGATGAAGAAATCCGAGCCGTCCGCCACACGCTTGGCCTTGAGGTCGACCTCAGTGAAATCGGCCTCGGCGCCGGCCTCGTAGAGGGCGATGCGGGTGGCCATCGAGCAGGCGAGCGGCGAGAAATAGAGCTCCATGACGATCTCCTTACGGTTGACTCGGGGTAATCGGCTCAGGGGCAATTGACTTTTTGTACCGTATCGCATAGAAATGACACCGGTCAAGGAATTATTCGCATAATGGTACAAAAATCGGCGTCCCAAAAATGGCCCGGCGCGAACCCGCCAAGCGGCAAGAAACGCGGCCGGCCGCGCGGCTACGAGCCCGACGCCGCGCTGACCAAGGCCCGCGCGGCGTTCTGGGATGCCGGCTATTCCGCCACCTCGCTCGACGCGCTGAGCGCGGCGACCGGGATGAACCGGCCGAGCCTCTACGGTGCCTTCGGCGACAAGCGGGCGCTTTATCTCAAGACGCTGGAAGGTTATCGCGCGCTCGGCCGCGCGGCGATCGCCGAGGCGCTCGGCGGCGACCGCCCCTTGCGCGAATCGCTCGGCCGCGTCTACCGCTCGGCGCTGGCGATCTACCTGTCCGGCGAGCACGGCGCACGCGGCTGCTTCCTGATCGGCACCGCGGCGCCCGAGGCTATCGCCGACAAGGAGGTGCGCGACATCTACGCCGCCGGGCTGCACGAGCTCGACGACGGTTTCGCAGTCTGCTTCCGTCGGGCGCAGGAGCGCGGCGAGCTCGCAGCCGATGTCGACCCCGTCGAGCGCGCCCGCCTCGCCTCCGCCGTGCTGCACACCCTCTCGCTGCGCGCCCGCGCCGGCGAGAAGCGGGAAGCGCTGGAGCGGACCGCCGCGCAGGGCATCGCGCTGCTCTGCGGCGGGGCCAGCGTGTGAGCGCCGAGCGAAAAAACGCTTGAACCACGAAGGGCACGAAGGACACGAAGGTTTTCACGGGCGCTTCGCGCTTCCTAGTTCCTCGCACCGCTCGCGCGGATAGCAGGGAGCACTTTGTGATCTTCGTGCCCTTCGTGGTTCAAACGTTTTTCTTTCGCCGCACCAGATCGCCGCGCCGTTGTGGCGCGCCGCGCCTCTCCTGTCGTAGCCTTCACGCCTAACGCAGGAGAGACACCGACGATGGATACGATGGCGCCGAAATCCTGGATGCCGGCGGAGTCGCAGGCGCTCGTCGCGGATGCGGAGAAGCGCCTCCTCACCAATAGCAGCGACGGCATCGAGGCTCAGCTGATGCGGCTGGTCGCGGCGCATGAGCGCCACATGGATGACGACAGCATCGGGCTCAACGCCGGCACCAACGTGATGAATCCGCGCGCCGCCGCGCTGCTGTCGCGCTCGCTCGGCAACCGCCCCTCGCTGGGATATCCCGGCGAGAAATACGAGATGGGCATGGAGTATGCCGAGCAGATCGAGATCGTCGCCGACGCGCTGGTGCGGCGGCTCTTCGGCGCGCCCTATGCCGAGCTGCGCGTCGGCTCCGGCGCCCTCGCCAATCTCTACGCCTTCATGGCGACCTGCGAGCCGGGCGACCGCATCATGGTCTTCCCCGGCGAGATGGGCGGCCATGTCACCCATAATCGCGAGGGCGCCGCCGGGCTCTACCGGCTCGAGATCCATCCCGTGCCCTACGATGCGGCGCGCATGGCGATCGATCTCGACAGGCTGCGCCATGAGGCGCGCGTGCTGCGCCCCAAACTCATCACCGTGGCCGGCTCGCTCTGCCTCTTCCCCTACGATGTGCGCGGCGTCAGGGCGATCGCCGACGAGATCGGCGCCTATGTGCTCTACGATGCCGCCCATATGGGCGGCATCATCGCCGGCGGGCGCTTCCAGGCGCCGCTCGCCGAGGGCGCGCATATGATGACGATGTCGACCTACAAGGCCTATGGCGGGCCTGCCTCGGGACTCCTGCTGACGACCGAGGCGGCGCTGGCGCGGCGCATCGACAAGATCGCCTATCCCGGCCTCACCGCCAATTTCGACCTCGGCAAGACTGCGGCGCTGGCGATGGCGACGCTCGACCTCCTCGAGCATGGTGCCGCCTATGCCGGGCAATGCATCGCCAACGCCCAGGCGCTCGGCGCCGCCCTAGCGGCGGAGGGCTTCGCAGTGCATGGCGTCGAGGGGCGCGGCCATACCGAGAGCCACCACCTCGCCATCCACGCCGCGAGGTTCGGCGGAGGCCAGCGCGCCTCGCAGCACCTCGCACGCGCCAACATCCTCCTCTGCGGCATCGGCCTGCCGCTGCCGCCGGTCGACGGCGATCTCAACGGCATCCGCATCGGAACGCAAGAGGTGACGCGCTGGGGCATGGTCGAGGCCGACATGAAGACGATCGCCGCGCTGATGGCGCGGGTATCGCTGGCGGGCGAGGAG
>DATAQP010000019.1:0-6723 GCA_036264595.1 Allostellaceae bacterium | reverse complement strand
TGCCGAAGCCGGTATTGACGCCATAGACCGTAGCGCCCTCGCGGACGATGCGGGCGACGATGGCGGCGCTCGCGGCGATGGCGTTGCGGTCGGATTCGGCGAGGATGAGGGTCACCGGCGCGCGGGCGATGCGGCGCAGATCGGCGAGGCGCAGGCCGCCCGGCTCGATGATCAACGCGGCGTGCTCGCTGGGTCCGGCCATGGCCGAGTATCGCATGGAAGCGCGCGGGACCGAAACGGTCTCGCGGCAGATGAGGGGGGCCTGGTTTGACGCTTACTGTTCTCGACCGACGGAATCGACAATTCGGCCGTCATCGCGAGGAGCAACGCGACGAAGCGACCCAGCGCTGAGCGCCGAGCGCTGGATTGCTTCGCCGGCGGCTCGCAATGACGCAAAAGCGCTGGGGAACGTCCAATGGGAGCCCTGGAGAACGGCGGAGGCAATGGTTGTTCGCGGCTGATCCCGTCGCCCATTTTGGGCGCCCCGGACAATCGGCGGCGCGTTAAATTCCGCTTAACCAGACCCTCGCTATAGTCCGCGTGTCCGTAAAATTATCGCCATCGCTCGAGGGATCATGTCGATTTCTGCCTATCGTCGCCAGAAAGAAGCCGCCGAAACCCCCCGTGAGCTGGAATGTCGTGCATTTTCCGTCGTGATCGGCAAGCTGACCGATGCGAAGAGGACCGGCGGACAGGCGGTGATCGATGCCTGCTATCTCAACAACCAGCTGTGGACGGCGCTGACGGTCGACCTCTCGCTCGCCGACAACCCACTGCCGGAAGAGCTCAAGGCGCGGCTGATCTCGCTCGCCATCTGGGTCCAGCGCTATACGCCGCAAGCGATGGGGGGAGCCCCGCTGGATCCGCTGATCCAGGTGAACCGCAACATTCTCGACGGCTTGCGCGCCCAGCCGACGGGCCCGAGCGCCAGGATCTCGGAGTCGGTCAGCCAGCTCGGCGCCGTCTGATCCCCCGCCCGACCCAGCCTCAGCCGAAGCGGCCGAGGCGCTGCGCCTCGCCGAGCGCGGCACCGAGATCGCCGCGATAGACATAGCCGCCGACATGGTTGAAGCGGCTGGCGAGATCGATCCAGATCTCGCCGCCGATATCGCGCCAGCGCCGGCAGAAGCTGTAATCCTCGGGCAGCGATTCGCCGTCGGCGATCATCGTGTCGAAGAAGGCGTAGCGCAGATTGGCCTTCGCCCCCGAGACCGCATGATCGCCGCCATAGCGTAGCGCCGGATAGGCATCGGCCATCCGCTCGAGCACGCTGCGCCGGATCAGCATGAAGCCGGTAGCGCCGTATTCCGCTTTGAGGAAGCCGTCCTCGGGAAGATTGTCCGGGCGCAGCGAGATCGTCGAGGAATAGAGATAGGAGGCCGCTTCCGCCAGCGCATCGGTCGCGGCGGTCGAGGCACGGATGCCGGCGATGTCGAGCTGTTTCAAGGGATAGACGCCGCAGACCAGGTCCTTGTCGAAGGCGAGATAACGCAGCAGCGCGGCGGGATCGAAGCCGAGATCGGCGTCGATGAACAGCAGATGAGTGAGGCTGCTATCGTGCAGGAACTCGCTCGCCATGTTGTTGCGCGCGCGGGTGATCAGGCTGTCCGAGATGGTGCGGAAATCGAACGCGATGCCCTCCCTGTCGAGCACGCGCGTCAGGCCGAGCATCGAGATGAGGAAATGATCGGTCACCAGCCCGCCATAGCACGGCGTCGCGATCAGGATCTTCGGACCTTGCGTCATTCGTCACCTCGTCTCGCCGCATCTTAGGTGGCCGAGCTTAGGTGGCCGAGCGCGAGCGCACCACAGCGGCCTGTGCCTCGTCCCAGGTGCCGGTGCCGGCGAGGGTCGGCGAGAATTCGCGCAAGGGCAGGCGGAGCGGCAGCGCTCCGCGCAGCCGGCGCCCCTGGATGGGCGCCAGCCGCCACAGCCGCTCGGCGCCCGCGAAGGCGGTGAGAAGCGGCCCGTCCCAGACGATCGTCGTCGTCCCGGTGACCTGCAACAGATCGCCGCTGGCGAAATCGACGAAGAGCAGCCCCGCGCGCGGATTGACCAGGAGATTGCCGAGCGTGTTGAAGAAGCCGTTGCCGGCATAGTCCGGCACGACGAGCGCGCCGTCATCATCGATGCCGATGAAGCCGGGCCGCCCGCCGCGATGCGAGATGTCGACACCATAGCGCGGCGACCGATCGTCGCCGCGCGCAAAGGAGGCGACGAAACAGGTATCCGAGGCGGCGATGAGGGCGCGCGCCGCGCTGTCGAGCGCGGTGAAGCTCTCGACCGCGACGCTCCGCCGCTCCGCCGCTGCCGGCAGCGCGTAGTCGCGCCGCTGGATGTATTGCGGGCAATTGCCGAAGCTCTGCTCGACGGCAACGGTGAAGCCGCTCTCGTCGATGGCGGTGACGCGGCCGTTCATCCGGTTGCGCCGCCGCGTCGGCAGCTCGATGCCGAGAATGCCGAGCCTGGCATCGAGCGTCAGCGCCTTGGCCAGGGGATCGCCGGGGACCGGACGCGACGCGATGACGAGGCTGCGCGGATCGGGGCTGCGGGCGAAACAGGACGGGCCGGACAGGATCGAGGCCCAGGGGAAATCATCGGCATCGATCGAGCCGACCACCAGGAAGGGAAGCTGCGCGAAGAACTGGCGATGCTGGTCCGGCATGACGGCGCGGATGGCGCGACCGCCGACTCGCGCCATGCGTTCGGCGGTGCCGACCCGAGCCTGCATCCGGCGCTCGCCCTCATGCCAGGGCGACAGGGCTTCGGCACCGGTGGTGATGGTCATGTTGGTCTCCTACCTGGGTGAATTCGTGTGGTCCACCGAATGTAGCTATTCTCGAAATCGCTTTAATCTGCCAAGATCGCGATATTCTATTTCACTCACTGGAATAATTGATGGATCGGCTCGACGAACTATCCGTCTTCGTCACCGTCGCCGAGCAGAGCAGCTTCGTTGCCGCCGCGCGGCGGCTCGGCCGCTCGCCTTCCGCCGTCACCCGGGCGATCTCGGCGCTCGAGGACCGGCTGGCGATCCGCTTGTTCAACCGCACGACCCGCTCGGTCGCGCTGACCGATGAAGGGGCGCGGTATCTCGATCGCTGCCGCCGCGCCCTCATGGCGTTCGACGAGCTTGCCCTCTCCGCCGCCAGCGAGCGCGTCGAGCCCACCGGGACGCTCACCCTGACGGCGCCCGAGATGTTCGGCCGGCTTCATCTCCTGCCGATCGCACAAGACTTCATGCGCGACTATCCCCAAATCAGCGTGTCGCTGCTGCTGCTGAACCGCATCGTCTCCTTCGTCGACGAGGGCATCGATCTCGGCATCCGCATCGCCCATCTGCCGGATTCCTCGCTGCGCGCCATTGCGGTCGGCCATGTCCGGCGCGTCGCCTGCGCCAGTCCGGCCTATCTCGCGCGCCGCGGCATGCCGTCAGTGCCGGGCGACCTGGCGCAGCATGACGCCATCGCCGTTTCAGGCACCGCCGATCGCTGGTCGTTCGGCGAGGGCGAGGGCGAGCGGACAGTCACGGTCAGCGCGCGTCTCGTCGTCAACACCATGCAGGCGGCGCTCGACGCGGCGGTCGCCGATGGCGGCGTCGTCCGCGCGCTCTCCTACCAGACGGCGCCACTCGAGGCGGCCGGCGCGCTCCGCCACATCCTCGTCGCCGACGAGCCGCCGCCGATTCCGATCCACATCGTGCATCCGGCGGGCCGCCATCTCTCGCCCAAGATCCGCCTCTTCATCGACCGCGCGGCGACGGCGCTGCGCGGCAAATTCGCGGCAGAGTGACTCATCCCAGACGCCGCGCGACGATGCGATGGATCCGCTTGCCGGATGAGGCGCTGACGATTTCCTCGTCGAGCAGGATCGTGCCGGCCGGAAGCTGCCGCCGCACGAGCTCGCCGTCGAACGCAGCGTAGAGCCGGCCATGCGCATCGCGCTGATCGCCGCCCGCGGTGACGCGCCAGCTGAGATAGAGCGTGCCGCCGCGTTGGAGCAGCGCGAACAGGCGGCGCACCGCGGGCGCGATCGCATCGCGGTCGAGATGCATGATGACGGTCTCGCACAGCACGTTGGCGAAGCTCTGGGCGGCGAAGCTCTCGGCGATCTCGGCAAGATCAGGCAGGGTGGCGATGCGGAAGTCGAGGCCGGGATAGCGGGCGCGGGCCTCTTCGAGCAGCCCGGCCGAGGCGTCGTAGCCGATCGTCGAAAATCCTTGCGTGCTCAGCCAGGCAACCTCGCTCCCGCTGCCGCAGCCGATATCGGCGGTCGGGCCGGGCGTGAAGAAACGGCGGATCAGCGCATGGAGATCGCTCGGCGGCGGCTGGTCGTGCCAATCCTGCGCGAAGCTCGCCGCCGCGCGGTCATAGGCGGCGAGCGTCTCCTTATCGATCGCCATGTCTTCCAGCGCCCCTTTCTAGAGCCTGATAGCTTCAGATTAGACTCCCGGTCTCGTCGCCCCCGCGGAAAGAGGGCCCAGGAGCAGCCGCACGTCGCTTGCCACTGGGTTCCCGCTTTCGCGGGAACGACGAAGCAGAAATTCGACGTCAAACGATCACGTTCTAGCGCGGCGGCTTCAGCCCGCGCCGCGGGGCCTTGCCGGGCGGCGCCTCATCCGGCGCCGCCTCGCCCCAGCGCCTGACCAGGTCGGTCTCGATGTCGAAGAGGTCAAGGGCGCGGCCGACCGACTGGTCGACGATGTCGGCGACGCTCGCCGGCAGGGCATAGAATCCGGGCACCGGCGGCAGGATGATGGCGCCGTTCTCGGCCGCCGCCACCATGGCGCGCAGATGGCCGAGATGGAGCGGCGTCTCGCGCACCATGAGGACGAGGCGGCGGCGCTCCTTGAGGACGACGTCGGCGGCGCGGGTCAAGAGCGTCGTCGTCGTCCCCCAGGCAATCTCGGAGAGCGAGCGGATCGAGCACGGCGCGACGATCATGCCGATCGTCTTGAATGAGCCTGACGAGATCGCGGCGCCGAGATCCTGCGCGGCATGGACATGGTCGGCCATGTCGTGGAGCTCGGTGAGCTTGCGCCCGGTCTCGTAGGCGAGCGTCATCTCGGCCGATTTGCTGACGACGAGATGGGTCTCGATATCGGTTGCGCGCAGCACCTCGAGCAGGCGCACGCCATAGACGACGCCCGAGGCGCCGCTGATGCCGATGACGAGGCGGCGCGGTGCGCTCATGCTAGGCAGGGGTAGCGCCGTAGGGCGGGCATGCTGCGTCCTTCGAGACGCGCCCCGCGGGCGTTCCTCAGGATGAGGTAGAATGTTGGTGGCATTCAGAAAAGTACCTCATCCTGAGGAGACCGCGCAGCGGTCGTCTCGAAGGACGCACGATGCGGGTCCGATCTTAGGGATGGGACCAGTCACTGTCGAGTTGGAGGGGCTAGGATGAGCGGCGCCGTCGACAGTCTCGACCATATCGGCATCGCGGTGCCCGATCTCGCAGCGGCGGCAGCGACCTTCCGGCGTCTCGGCTTCCAGCTGACGCCGCTGCAGCAGCAGGCGGGCCCGCTCGAGCCCGGCGGCCCGGTCCTGCGTTGGGGCAGCGCCAATCATTGCGCCATGCTCGAGCAGGGCTATCTCGAGATCATCGGCATCGTCGACGCCGCCCTCTACGACAACCAGCTCGGCGCCTTCCTCGCGCGCTATCACGGCATCCATATTCTGGCCCTCGGCGTCGCCGACGCCGAGGGCCAGGTCGAGCGGCTGCGCAAATCTGGCTTGCCCGTGGCGGGCGTGCGGCCGATGCAGCGGCCGGTGACGACGCAAGCGGGGATGAGCGAGGTGCGTTTCAAGCGCGTGCCGCTCGCCGACGCGCCGGAAGGCCGCATCCAGCTCATCGAGCATCTGACGCCTGCGCTGATGTGGCAGGATCATCTCCTCGACCATCCCAACCGCGTCGTCGCGCTGACCGAGACGGTGCTCTGCGTCGCCGACGTGGCGGAGGCGGCCGAGCGCTTCCGCCGTCTTGCCGGCAGCGGGCCGCTGCGTCACGGCCGGGCGCGCATCTTCGCCTTCGCTGCCGGGCGGCTGGTGCTCTGCGACCCCGCCTCGCTCGGCGATTTCATCTCGGATGGTTCTTTAATGAAAGGAGGGCCGCCGACCCTGCCCTGGTTCGCCGGGTTCAGCGTCGCGACCGACGACGGCAACGCTGCGATCCGGCAGATTCTGCTGCGCAACCGGATCGACTTCGCCGAGCATGGCGGCGGCGATCTCGTCCTCCCCGCTGCCGCCTCCTGCGGCGCCATCTGCCGCTTTCGGCCGCATCCCCCTTCCCCGCGCCCCTCTTCCCCACACCGGGCCCGCGATGCCAGTATCGCGGCATCGACGAAGAGAGGGAGATGATGAGCGACCTGCCAGAGCCACCACCGTTCGGCGATTCCTCGCGCATCGCGCATGGCGGCAAGCGCCTCTATGGCGCGCGGCTCGGGATCCTCATGCTGGAAACGCGCTTCCCGCGCATCCCCGGCGACATGGGCAACGCCGCGACCTGGCCCTTTCCGGTCCTCTACAAGGTGGTCAAGGGCGCCTCGCCGAAACGCGTCGTCGAGGACAGAGCGAGCGGCCTCCGTGACGCCTTCCTGGCGGCGGCCAAGGAGCTCGTCGGGCTCGGCGCCGACGGCATCACCACGACATGCGGCTTCCTCTCGCTCTACCAGCGCGAGCTCGCCGCTCATGTCGGCGTGCCGGTCGCGACGTCGAGCCTGATGCA
>DATAQP010000595.1:0-3471 GCA_036264595.1 Allostellaceae bacterium | reverse complement strand
GGCGAGGTAGCGCTCCGAGACCTGGCTGTCGCGAGCCAGGATCTTGCGGGTCATGCCGCGGCGCGCCCGCGCCTCGCGGATGCGCTCGCCGAGGAGGTGCAGATAGGCGCTCTCGTCTCCCCTTTCCGCATTGGCGCTCATATCGGAACCTGTATTATGTTGCCGGTTTAGATGATAACATGCAATATAGAGCTTTGATAGCGGAACGCGACGGATCATGGCGCAGAACATCACCATTCTCGTCGGCACGATGACCGGCACGGCTGACCTCGTCGCCGAGGAGGTAAGGGACCGGCTGGAGGCGGACGGGCACGAGGTCGAGATCGTGCCGATGGACGGGCGCGACGCCAGCGTGTTCGAGCGTCCCGGACTCTTCCTGATCTGCAGCTCGACCTATGGCCAGGGCGACGTGCCCGACAACGCCCAGGGTCTCTTCGCCGCGCTCGAGCGCGATCGGCCCGATCTCTCGTCGCTTCGCTTCGGCGTGATTGCCCTCGGCGACCGCACCTACACGGCGACGTTCTGCTTTGGCGGCAAGCGCTTCGATGAGCTGCTGCGCAGCCTCGGCGCCAGCCGCATCGGCGAGGTCATGATCCACGACGCCAGTGCCGGCACCATCCCCGAGGAGGTCGCGGTCGAATGGGCTGCCGACTGGGTCGCGCAGATCCCCGACGCGCGCGACGAGGCGGCTTAGCAGTATGATTGTAGCGGTATGATTATGGGGCCTAATTGTAGGGGCGGGGTTCTACCCCGCCCGCGGGCCGGCCCTTCGACAAGCTCAGGAGAGCCCGGCCCCTACAAATATTTTATAAGAACGCGAACAGGGAGAACGTCATGGCCGGACAGAATGCGGCCGATCGGCAAGAGGAGACGGTGCCCTTGGCACCGCTGCCGCGCGACTACAACGCCGCCGTCGATCTCATCGGCCGCAATCTCGCGGCCGGCCGCGCGCAGAAGATCGCCTTCCGTGACGATCGCGGCGCCTATAGCTACGCCGAGCTCGCCGAGCGGGTCGACCGCTTCGCCAACCTCGTTCGCGGGCTCGGCATCGTGCCGGAGCAGCGCATCCTGCTCTGCCTGCTCGACGGCATCGATTTTCCCACTGCCTTTCTCGGCGCCATCAAGGCCGGCGTGGTGCCGGTTCCCATCAATACGCTGCTGACGACGGCGGATTACGATTTCATCCTGCGCGACAGCCGGGCGCGGCTGCTCGTCGTCTCGCCGCCTCTGCTCCCGGCTTTCACCCCGATCATCGAGCGCCACCCCGAGCTCCAGGTGATCGTCGCCGGCGAGGACAGCGCCGCTTATCCGCGCCTCGCCGATCTCATGGCCGCGGCGAAGAGCGAGTTCACCGCGGCAAGGACGAGCTGCGACGATATCTGCTTCTGGCTCTATTCCTCGGGCTCGACCGGCGCGCCCAAGGGCACCGTCCACCTCCACTCGCATCTCATCCGCACCGCCGAGCTCTACGCCGTTCCCGTGCTCCGCATCGCCGAGGACGACATCGTCTTCTCGGCGGCGAAATTGTTCTTCGCCTACGGGCTCGGCAACGCGCTGACCTTCCCGCTCGCCGTCGGGGCCACAAGCATCCTGATGGCCGAGCGGCCGACTCCCGTCGCGGTCAGCCGCGTGCTGCGCGAGGCGAGGCCGACGATCTTCTACGGCGTGCCGACGCTCTACGGCGCTTTGCTCGCCAGCAGCGATCTGCCGACCCGCGACACGCTGGCGCTGCGCCGCTGCGTCTCCGCCGGCGAGGCGCTGCCCGAGGATATCGGCAAACGCTGGGAGGCTCGCACCGGCACGGCCATTCTCGACGGCATCGGCTCGACCGAGATGCTGCACATCTTCCTGTCGAACCGGCCGGGCGAATTGCGCTACGGCACCACCGGCAAGCCGGTGCCCGGCTATGCCGTCCGCCTCGTCGACGAGGCCGGGCAGCCGGTCAGACCGGGCGAGATCGGCGAGCTGCAGGTCGCCGGGCCGACCAGCGCGCCGCTCTACTGGAACAACCGCGAGCGCAGCCGCTCGACCTTCCTCGGCGAATGGACGCGCAGCGGCGACAAATATATCGAGAGCGAGGACGGCTACTTCACCTATTGCGGCCGCACCGACGACATGCTCAAGGTCGGCGGCATCTATGTCGCGCCGTTCGAGGTCGAGGGCGCGCTGCTGTCGCACGACGCGGTACTCGAGGCGGCGGTGATCGGCGTCGCCGACGAGCTCGGCCTGACCAAGGCCAAGGCGTTCATCGTCGTCAAATCGGGTGTCGCCGCCGATACGGCGCTCGCCGAGGCGCTGCAGCGCCACGTCAAGGAGCGCCTTGCGCCCTACAAATACCCGCGCTGGATCGAGTTCATCGCCGAGCTGCCGAAGACGGCGACCGGCAAGATCCAGCGCTTCAAGCTGCGCGAGCGTGCGAAGTCCCCCTGATGCCGTTCATCACTGCCGGGGGCCAGGCTGTCGAATACGCGCTCATCCCGGCGCGCGACGCGGCGGCGCCGACCGTGATCCTGCTCCATGAAGGGCTCGGCTCGCTGGCCCTGTGGCGCGATTTTCCTGCCCGGCTCGCCGAGGCGACGGGCGCGGCGGTGCTCACCTATTCGCGGCTCGGCTATGGCAGCTCGGCGCGGCTCACGACGAAGCGCCGCGTCGACTACATGCACGAGGAGGCGCTGGAAACGCTGCCGGCGCTGCGCGAGGCGCTCGCCATCGCCGATCCCATTCTCGTCGGCCACAGCGACGGCGCCTCGATCGCGCTCATCCACGCCGGCGCCGGGCGGTGGCCCGTGCGCGGCCTCGTCCTCGAGGCGCCGCACGTCTTCGTCGAGGACGTCACAATCACCAGCATCGAGGCGGCGCGGGAGGCCTATGCGACGACCGATCTGCGCGCGCGGCTGGCGCGCTATCACGACGATGTCGACGGCGCTTTCCGCGGCTGGAACGACATCTGGCTCAATCCCGAATTCCGCGCCTGGAACATCGAGGCCTGTCTTTCGGCGATCACCTGTCCCACCCTGGTCCTCCAGGGTGGGGACGACGAGTACGGCACGAGGGCACAGCTCGACGCCATCGCAGCGCAGATCGGCGGACCGGTCGAGACGCTGCTCTTGCCGGATTGCAAGCATTCGCCGCATCGCGATCAGCCGGAGGCGGTCCTGTGGGCAATGACGCGGTTCGTCGGCGGCCTCCGTCGGACGTTCAAGTGAGGTCACAGGCATAGCCGTCGTGGCGAAAGAAGTTCCAGCAATCGGTTGGAGTGAAGAGGGCGCAGATATCGCCGATGGCCTGCCACAGCGCCTCGATGGTCCTGGCATTGAGCTTGCGGAGAAGCTCCTTGAGCTTGGCGAAGGCGAGCTCGATCGGATTGAGGTCAGGTGAATAGGGCGGCAGGAAGAGAGGCCAGGCGCCGCAATCCTGTATGAGTTCAGTCACGCGCGGGCCTTTGTGTGAGGACAGATTATCCATGAGCAC
>DATAQP010000515.1:0-5201 GCA_036264595.1 Allostellaceae bacterium | reverse complement strand
CGCCGAAGTCGACGTCACCGACACCAAGGCCTATGAGGGCTACCGGCCGCTCGCCGCTGCCTCGATCGCCCGCCATGGCGGCAAGTACATCGTACGCGGCGGCCGCACCGAGGCGCTCGAGGGCGGCCAGCCGCAGCGCGTCGTCGTGCTCGAATTCCCGACCATGGACGCGGCACGCACCTTCTACAACTCGCCGGATTATCGCGAGGCGCGCAAGATCCGCGAGGCGTCGTCGCGCTCGCGCGGCTTCCTCGTCGAGTGGATGTAGCGCGTTGCGTTTCGCGCCGCTCGTCGAGCGCGTCGCCGGCAAGGGCGCCGGCGCCTGGAAGATCCATTTCGACGCCTCGCGCCTGCAGGAGGCCGGCCGCGACATCATCTTCCTGACCGTCGGCGATCCCGATCAGGCGCCGCCTTCGGCAGTCATCGAGGCGACCGTCGACTCGCTGCGCCGCCACCGCACCGGCTATGCGCCGATCCTCGGCTATCCCGAGATCCGCGCCGCCATCGCCGCGCGCTTCGCCACGCGAACCGGTAAGCCGTGCGGCGCCGAGAATGTCGTCGTCGTGCCGGGCACCCAGGCCGGGCTCTATTGCGCGCTGCAATGTCTCGCCGGGCTGGGCGACGAGGTGATCGTCCCCGAGCCGATGTACGCCACTTACGAGGCGGTCGGCGGGGCGAGCGGCGCCCGGCTGGTCAATATCCCGCTGCGGCCGGAGAACGGCTTCCATCCCGATCTCGATGCCTTGGCGCAGGCCATCACGCCGCGCACAAGGATGATCTGGATGAACAGCCCGCACAACCCGACCGGCGCCGTGCTCGACCGCGGCGAGATCGAGGCGATCGCCGCGCTCTGCCGGCGGCACGATCTCTGGCTGCTCTCCGACGAGGTCTACGAGGATCTCGCCTTCGCCCGCCCGCATATCGGCCCGTGGTCGCTGCCCGACATGGCGGAGCGCACGGTGGTCGTCTCCAGCCTCTCGAAATCGCACGCCATCCCGGGTTTCCGCATGGGCTGGATGATCGGGCCGGCGACACTGACGCCGCATCTCTTCAATTTGCTGCTCTGCACGCTCTATGGCGGCCCGCCCTTCATCCAGGACGGCGCGCTGGTGGCGCTCACCAGCGAGCTGCCCGAGGTCGCCGTGATGCACGAAACGTATCGCCGCCGCGCCACGCTGATGTCGGATATTCTCGCCGCCGCACCGAACTGCCGCATCGTCCGCCCCGAAGGCGGCATGTTCGTCTTGCTCGACGTGCGCGACAGCGGTCTCGGCTCCGAGGAATTCGCCGCCACGCTGCTCGAGCGCGAGGGCGTCGCCGTGCTGCCCTGCGATGGATTCGGGCCGAGCGCGACCGGCCATCTGCGCATCTCGCTGACCGTCGACGACGCCCGCCTCAAGGAGGCCGGCGAGCGCATCGTCCGCTTGGCGCGCCAGCTCGCCGGGCGCAACTCGCCGGCGTCCTGACAAAAAGCGGGGCTGCACGGCTATCGTGCGTCCTTCGAGACGCGCCCTGCGTCTCGAAGGACGCTGGTTGTCGATCCAACGCGAACCCAACGCGCTACTCCACCGCCATACTCGAGAGCAGGCGGGTGCGGAAACCCGCCGCCTCGAGGGCGGCGACGATCTCGCCGACATGGCCGGCATTGCGCGTCTCGAGGACGGCGTCGACCTCGGCGAGCTTGACCGGCACGTCCTGGAACAGGCGCTGGTGATAGATCTCGACGATGTTGCCGCCCTTGTCGCCGATGATACGGGTGATCTGGGCAAGGATGCCCGGCGAATCGCTGATCTCGACGCGCAGGCGGACGAGCTTGCCGGCGCGCACCAGCCCGCGCATGAGGATCGAGGAAAGCAGCCGCGCATCGATATTGCCGCCGCAGAGGACGAGCGCCACCTTGCGCCCGCGGAAGCGTTCCGGATAGGTCAGGAGGGCGGCAAGGCCCGCGGCGCCGGCACCCTCGACGACCAGCTTCTGGGTATCGAGCAGCATCTCGACGGCCCGTTCGAGCGCGCTCTCGGCGACCAGCATTATGTCGGCGACAAGCGCCGCGCAGATTGCCTGTGTCAGCCTGCCCGGCTCCTTGACGGCGATGCCTTCCGCGATGGTCTGGCCGCCCGCCGGCGCCGGTTGCGTGCCGCCGCTCAGCGCCTGGCGCATCGACGGGTAAAGCGCCGCCTCAACGCCGACGATCTCGATGTCACGCGACAGCGTCTTGGCGGCGACGGCGATGCCGGAGACGAGGCCGCCGCCGCCGATCGGCACGACGATGATGTCGAGATCGGGATGATCGGCGAGCAGCTCCAGCCCGATCGTGCCCTGGCCGGCGATGATCGCCGTGTCGTCATAGGGATGGACGAAGGTGAGGCCGTGCTCGGCGGCGAGCGCAGCGGCTTCCTGATGCGCCTCGCTGAGCCCGGCGCCGCGCAGCACCACGGTTGCGCCATGCGCCGACGTGCGCTCGACCTTGGTGAAGGGCGTGCCCTCGGGCATGACGATGGTGGCCGGGATGCCGAGAAGCCGCGCGTGATAGGCGACGCCCTGCGCGTGGTTGCCGGCCGACATGGCGATGATTCCGGCGCGGCGCTGCTCCGCCGTCAGGCTCTTCAGCTTGTTGAGCGCGCCGCGCTCCTTGAAGGAGCCGGTGGGATGCAGCGTCTCCAGCTTGAGGATGAGCTCAGCGCCGGTCAGCGCCGACAGGGCGGGTGCCGCGATCGACGGGGTACGCAACACCTCGCCGGCGATATTCGCCGCCGCTTCGCGAATATCGGCGATGGTGACGGGCAGGGCGGCGAGAGGTGGTTTCATCGCTGCGGCTCCAGCAGCAGCGTGTCGCCTGCCATATCGGGACCGAGGCGCAGCCAGGAGAAGCGCCGCCATGGCTCGAGCAGATCGGCGTAATGATGAGAGAGCGGATTGCCCGACTGGCCCGGCACGACGATGAAGCGCGCGCTGTCGAGATCGGCGAAATCGAGAATCATGCGCAGTCCGGCCCCGTGGCGGTCGCGATAGGGGCGATCCGGGTTCTGGATCGCGATGCCGCCGCGATTGACCGTGTCGGTGCCGCCATCGGCCGGGACGGCGACCAGGAAGAGACCGTTCAGCACGGGAATGCGCGCGAAGAAGGGGTGGGGAAACGCCGCCATATGCGGGCGCCCCCAGTGCCAGCGCGTCATGTCGCTGCCATAGGCGGCGGTCAGCTGGTCGAGCGCATTGCGCAAGGATTCGGCGAGGCGCGCGCTGCAGTCGGTAACGCCGGGCCGAGCCGGATCGCTGCACCATTCCGGGTGCTGCGTCAGGATGCCGGCGATGACGTTCGGATGCAGGTCCCAGTAATCGGCGAAGGCGCTGCCGAGCCGCCCGGCGAAGAGGATGCGGTTGAGGTCGCGCAGCCATGAAGTGAAGATGAGCGGCGCGACCTGGGCGGCATCCATCCTGCCATCCCAGCCCTTGACCATGGCGAGCGCAGCGGCGTCGCGCTCGTCCGCCGGCGTGATCGCGGTCATCAGCGGCAGGAGCTCCTGCGCGGCGAGCGACAGCGTGTCGGCCTGAATCGCCGCCGAGCTGTCGGGCGATTGAAGCGGCGTCGTGTCGAGCAGTGCGTTGATGCGCGCCGCGCGGTTCGGCAAATCCCAATCGCGACCGAGGAAATAGCGGTAATCGTCGGGCACGATCTTGTTATTGGCGCTGACGAAGCGGCCGCTTGGCGGGTTGAAGGAGCGCGGCAGCTCGGCGAAAGGGATGAAGCCGGTCCAATCGTACTCGCCGGTCCAGCCCGGCATCGGCATCCAGCCGTCGCCCTTGCCGCGGATGGGCACGCGGGCCGGGGCGGTGAAGCCGATATTGCCGTCGGTATCGGCATAGACGATGTTCTGCTGCGGCGCGACGACGTTCGCCAGCGCTGTATTGAACTCCTGCCAGCTTTTCGCGCGATTGATCGCCCACAGCCCGTCCGGGGTGCGATCCTCGCCGGCGAGAAAGGTCGCCTGCAGGGCGAGAACGTCACCGGTCGGCGCGGCGCCGGCGGTACCGCCGAGATCGGAGATCACCGGCCCGTGGCGGGTTGCCCGAATGGTGATGGTGACAGCGCCGTCGCCGCGCACATTGATCACCTCCTGACGCGTCTCAAAGGGCAGCGAGCCCCCGGGCGCGATCGCCGCGGGCGCGAGATAGCGCGTGGGATCGGCGGGATCGGGCCGCTCGATGAAGAGATCCTCGACGTCGCTCTCGGTCGTCGTCATGCCCCAGCCGATGCGCTGGTTGTGGCCGAGAACGATGTAGGGCGCGCCGGGCGAGGTGGCGCCGACGAGATGCAGCTCGGGCGTGTCGATGCGCGCGAGATACCAGATGTCGGGCGTCGAAAAGGAAAGGTGCGGATCGTTGGCGAGCAGCGGCTTGCCCGAGGCGCTGTGCTTGCCGTCGACCACCCAATTGTTCGAGGCGAAGGTCGGTCCGACCTCCTCGGGCAGCGAGGCGAGCATGCGGTCGAGCGGCAGCTCGCGATAGAGCGCGGCGAGCGACGTCAGGGTGACCGGCGCCTCGGCGGGATATTCGGGATAGAGCTGGCTGAGCTGCTCCGCCGTCACATGGGTCGCGATCCGGGCATGGACGAGCTCGCGGCGGTAATTGCCGCTGAGCAGCAGCGCCATGTACTTGCTCCAGACCAGCGAATCGGCGGGCCGCCATTGCTCCGGCGCGGTGCGCAGAATGGCGTATTCGGGCGGCAGCACGCGACCTTGCGCGAGATAGGCGTTGACGCCGGCGGCATAGGATTCGAGCACCGCGCGCAATGGCGGCGACAGCGCGGCGAATTGCGCCTCGGCGGCGCGGTAGAGACCGAGCGTGCGCATCGTCCGGTCGGTCACGAAGGTCGCCTCGCCGAGGATCTCGGAGAGCCGCCCAGCGCCCAGCCGCCGCATCATGTCCATCTGGAAGAGACGATCGCCGGCATGGAGGAAGCCGAGTGCGAAGGCGGCGTCGCTGTCGTTCGCCGCGCTGATGCGCGGCACGCCGTTGGCATCGCGGGTGATGCGGATCTCGGCCGACGGTCCGGTGAGCGCGATGCTGCCGGCGGTCTGCGGCAGCGAGCTGCGCAGCCAGAGATAGGCGCCGGCCGCGAGGGTGAGCGGCAGCACGATGACGATGAGGACGATCCAGCGAAGCCAGCGCATCATGTCCCCCGCGCACCCAGGAACGGCAGG
>DATAQP010000478.1:0-5706 GCA_036264595.1 Allostellaceae bacterium | reverse complement strand
GACGGAGCTGAGAACGGACTCTACCTAGAATCGGCGACACAATCGGGAGGATGCGATGTATGACCCCGGGACCACGCAAGGCGTAGCGGCTGCGCCAGGACTGCCGGCCGCTTTCTGGCCGCAAGGCTGGTGGCGCATCGTCGACGTCAAGATCGGTATCGTGCCGCTGCCGATCTTCGTCATCCTGATCTTCCTCATCGCCGGCTTCACGCTGACCGGCAACGTGCCCTCGGATATTCTGATGGGCATCGTCCTGTTGTCGATGGGTGGCTTCGCCTGCGCCGAGCTCGGCAGGCGCACGCCGATCATCCGCAATATCGGCGCGGCGGCGATCTTCGCCACCTTCATCCCCTCCTACCTTGCCTATCACCATCTGCTCCCTGACTCGATCATCAAGGCGACGGTCGATTTCACCAAGAACTCGAATTTCCTCTACCTCTTCATCTCCTGCATCATCGTCGGCTCCATTCTCGGCATGGACCGCCATGTGCTGGTCAAAGGCTTCCTCAAGATCTTCGTGCCGCTCGGCATCGGCTCGTTGATCGCGGGCGCCATCGGCACGCTGGTCGGCACGCTCCTCGGCCTCGGCGCCTATCACACCTTCTTCTTCATCGTCGTGCCGATCATGGCCGGGGGCGTCGGCGAGGGCGCCATCCCGCTGTCATTGGGCTATGCCGGAATACTGCACCAGGCCCAGGGCGACCTTTTCGCCCAGGTATTGCCGCCGGTGATGCTCGGCAGCCTGACGGCGATCCTCTTCGCCGGCATCCTCAACTATGTCGGCAAGAGCTATCCGCATCTCACCGGCGAGGGACGCCTGCAGCCTGGCGAGCATGACGAGCTGCCGCCGGGCGAGGAGCCGATCAAGGGCCATCCCGACGTCACGACGATCGCCGCGGCGGGCGTCACCGCCGTCACCCTCTACCTCATCGGCCTGATGGGCTATCGGCTGTTCGACTTCCCGGCGCCGGTGGCGATGCTCTTCATCGCCGTCGTCCTCAAGTTGACCCAGGCCGTGTCGCCGCAGCTCCAGCAGGGCGCCTTCGTCGTCTTCCGGTTCTTTCAGACCGCCGTCACCTATCCGCTGCTCTTCGCCATCGGCGTCTCGCTGACCCCCTGGGACAAGCTGGTCGCCGCGTTCAATGTGCCCTATCTCATTACCATCGTCTCGACGGTGGCGGCGCTGATGGCGACCGGCTTCGTCGTCGGGCAGTGGCTCAAGATGTACCCGATCGACACCGCCATCGTGAATGCCTGCCACAGCGGCCAGGGCGGCACCGGCGACGTCGCCATCCTGACTGCCGCAAACCGCATGCAGCTGATGCCCTTCGCGCAAATCGCCACGCGCATCGGCGGCGCCATCACGGTGACGGTGGTGCTGATCGTCCTGTCGCGGCTCGGCTAACGCTTCGCCTGGAAGAAATCGCGCAGCAGCAGCGCGGCGCGCTGCTCGTCGATGCCGCCGTAGATCTCGGGCCGATGGTTGCAGCCGGGCTGATCGAAGATGCGCGGCCCGTGCTCGACGCCGCCGCCCTTGGGATCGTAGGCGGCGAAATAGACCCGGCGCAGCCGCGCCAAAGCGATCGCCGCAGCGCACATCGGGCAGGGCTCGAGCGTGACGTAGAGATCGCAATCGGCAAGACGCGGCGTGCCGCGCCGGGCCGCCGCGTCGCGCAGTACCAGCATCTCGGCATGAGCGGTCGGATCGGCAAGCGCCTCGACGCGATTGCCTGAGCTCGCGAGCACCGCATCGCCGGCGACGAGCACGGCGCCGACCGGCACCTCGCCAGCGGCAGCGGCGCGCGCGGCCTCTTCGAGGGCGAGGGTCATGAAGGGCGAGCTCGGCGGCGGCATGACGAGGTTTAACCACGAAGAGGGCGTGGCACGAAGCGGAAGATTCGCCGGTGCCGCGCCGGGACCTGCCCTTGCGCCCGTCGTCCCGCCGCACCATTTACCTGCCAGCGCGACTTTCAGCTTCGGCATCTTGCCGTCCGGCCCTTTCGGGGTGCTCCTTCAAGATATCCATGAAGCCGCTAATCGCAACGCGCCGCGCCACGACAGGCTAGCGCGTTCACTTCATGTCTTAGGAGGCCATCATGGCTATCGGTACTGTCAAATGGTTCAACGCCCAGAAGGGCTTCGGCTTTATCCAGCCGGATGACGGTGCGCCCGACGTCTTCGTGCATATCAGCGCGGTCGAGCGGGCAGGCATGTCCAACCTCGCGGAGGGGCAGAAGCTCAATTTCGACGTCGTCACCGAGCGCGGCAAGCTGGCTGCTGCCAATCTTCGAGCGATCTGACCGTCGGTCGGACGAGCCACTCATGCGTCTCGCCCGACCCTATTGAACCAGCGGCGACCTCGCGAGAAGCCGCCGTTTTTTTGCGATCTGAGCACGCGCGCGCCCCACAGGATTACCGCCGACGATGCTCCGCACCTTCGCCACGCGCACGCTCGCCGCCCCGTCGTCAGAGGCGGCGCCGTCGCGCCCTTGGCGCGAGATCGTTGCGCCCTATGCCAAGCCAAGCGGCCGCCACGCCGCAGCCCAGCTGCTCAATACCGGGCTGCCCTTCCTCGCTATCATGGCCGGATTGTTCTGCGGGCTCGATCACGGCATCTGGGCGACGCTGCTCCTCGCCCTGCCCGCCGCCGCGCTCGTCGTGCGCCTGTTCATCATCCAGCATGATTGCGGCCATCACTCGTTCTTCAAGTCACGCCGCGCCAACGATCTGCTCGGCCGCGTGATCGGCGTCGTGACGCTGACGCCCTATACTTTCTGGCGGCGCAGCCATGCGCTCCATCATGCGACATCAGGCAATCTCGACCGTCGCGGCATCGGTGACGTCAACACCCTCACCGTGCGCGAGTACCTGACGCGCTCGGCCTGGCGGCGCCTCGTCTATCGGCTTTACCGCCACCCGGTGGTCATGTTCGGCATCGGCCCGGCCTATGTCTTCTTCATCCGCCATCGCATCCCGACCGGCAGCCCGTTCCGCCATCGGCAGAACTGGCTGAGCATCCTCGGCACCAACGCCGCGCTCGCCATCATCGTCGCCGTCATCGTCCTGACCATCGGGCTGCGGCCGCTGCTGCTCGGCTATATGCCTGTCATGCTGATCGCCGCCTCGATCGGCGTCTGGCTCTTCTATGTCCAGCATCAGTTCGAGAACACCTATTGGGCCGGCGAGGCGGAGTGGCGCTTCGATACCGCAGCGCTTGAGGGCTGCTCCTATTACGACCTGCCGCGCGTGCTGCACTGGATCTCCGGCCATATCGGCCTGCACCATCTCCATCATCTGTCGAGCAAGATCCCGAACTATCGGCTGCGCGACTGTTTCGAGCAGAATCCGGAGTTCTGGCGGGCCAAGCGGCTGAGCCTGCTGAGCAGCCTCCGCTGCGCCCGCCTCGCGGTATGGGACGAGCAGGAGCGCAAGCTGATTCCGTTCCGCAATCTGCGCCGCGGACGAGGCGAGACGCAACGCCCTACGGCGTGAAACGGGCTCGCAACCGCTCGGGAATCGCCACCGGGCGACGGGTGGAGAGGCGGATGAAGAGGCCGGTCTGCTCCGCCGTCGCGTAGCTGATATCGTCGCCGACGAATTCCGCCGCGACGATCCAGCGGACGCGCTCCATGCGCTTGATCCAGATGCGGCCGCGCGGCCGGTCGCGGATGGTGATCGGCCTTCCATAGCTGATGCGCGTCTCGAGCAGGATCGGCGCGAGATTGTCGGCAAGGGCGCGCGGCAGCGGATAGGATTCGTCCATCATGGCGAGGCGCAGATCCTCGAGCCAGCGTATATAGACGATGTTGGAGACGATGCCGGCGAAGTCGATGTCGTAGGTCTTGACGACGATGTCGCGCTCGACGACGCGGCCGGCAGGCGCCGCGTCCATCTAGGCGGCCGCCGCGACGGCGGGCCAGAACAGGGGCACCGGGCGCAGTGGCTTGCCGCGCGACGCGCGCTCGGCCGCCGGAAGCACGTCGCAGCTCGGCCACAGCCCGCATTCCAGGGCCGCGGCATAGCCCTCGGGCAGCCCGGCTTCGCGCATCTTCGCCGCGGCGGAAGCATGGTCGTAGGCGAGGCTGTGATGCTCGACCAGGAGCCCGCCGCGCTGCGGCGTCAGGGTCGCGTACCAGACGCGGCTCGTGCCGTCATTCGCCGGCATGCCGATGGCGCCGGCATTGTGCCTCAACCGGCCGTCTACGAGCTGGCTGAAGGGCAGGCCGCAATGGCCGGCGACGATGCCGTCGCAGCCGGCGAAGGCGAGCTCGGTGCGCTTCACGGCGAGCCCGGTCGAGGCGAAGATGAAGCGGTTGATGCGGCGCGCGCCGCCATGGATGACGGCGAGGCGCCTTCGGCCGACGATGAGATCGAGGCGGCGCGGCAGCAAGCGCATCCAGCGCCGGCTCGCCGCATCGAGGCTGTGCTGCGCATGGGCGTACCAAGTGACGGAAAGCGCCGCGCAGGCGCTGCCCTCGGCGAAGCCGCAGCCGCAATCGCCGGCGTCGCCGCCGAGCGATTCCTCGCAATTGCCCATGACGACGCGGAGGCCGGTGCGGCGGATCAGCGCGGTGGTCGCCAGCGCGTCGGCGGCATAGGCGACGACATCGCCGGTGCAGACGACGTTGCGCGTCGGGATCGCGCGCCGCCGCGCCTCGGCGAGGAGCGCGACCGTCGCCTCGAAATTGCCGTAGGGGCCGCCGAAGACCAGCACCGGCCCATCCATCCGCACAAGATTGCGCACGCGCCGCCTCCCGATTTCGCTTGCCGGCAGCGAGGATAGACGATCGTTCCGGCGGGGCAAGCGCGGGGCGGCCCGTATCCTTCGACTTCGCTCAGGATGAGGGGAGTTCTCCATCCGCATCTCCCCTCGTCCTGAGCGAAGTCGAAGGACATGCCGCAAGCGGCAACATTGCGGCGCTGACCGCTTGCGCCTACATTCCGCGCAGTCTTACCAGCGAGCTGCGCGCCATGGCACAACCGGTTATCGGCCTCACCCTCGACCACGAGCAGCCCGGCGGCTATTCCAAGCTGCCGTGGTACGCCTTGCGCGAGAATTACTGCGCGGCGGTGACGCGGGCCGGCGGGCTGCCGATCCTGCTGCCGCACGAGCCCGAGCAGGCGGCGCGCTATCTCGCCCTGCTCGACGGCCTCGTCGTCACGGGCGGCGCCTTCGACGTCGACCCTGCCCTCTTCGGTGCGACGACGCGGCACGAGAGCGTCACCACCAAGGAGCGCCGCACCCAATTCGAGCTCGCCATCACGCGCGGCGCACTCGCCGCCGACAAGCCGGTGCTCGGCATCTGCGGCGGCCAGCAGCTCCTCAACGTCGCGCTCGGCGGCACGCTGGTCCAGCATATACCCGACGAGATCGAGAACGCGCTGGCGCATGAGCAGCCCAATCCGCGCACCGAGCCTGGCCACACCGTCTCGGTCGTCGCCGGCTCCCTCCTCCACCGCATCACCGGGATGAGCGAGCTCGCGGTCAACTCGGCGCATCACCAGGCGGTCAAGGCGGTGGCGCCCGGCATGGTGGTCGACGCCACCGCGTCGGACGGCGTCATCGAAGGGATCGAGGATCCGCGCCGCCGCTTCTGCCTCGGCGTCCAGTGGCATCCGGAATATGCGATCAGCGCCGGCGACACGGCGATCTTCGCCGCCTTCATCAAGGCGGCGGCGCGATAGCCTTTCCGCCGCGGCTGGTTA
>DATAQP010000041.1:0-9437 GCA_036264595.1 Allostellaceae bacterium | reverse complement strand
ATGGCGCTGATGGTTGAAGGTGTTGTAGACGGCCCCGTGGAAGGCGAGGAAACGTTGCGCCGACCCGGCCGATTTGAAGCGCTGCATCTTCCGTTCTCGTCGACGGACGACCTGATGCGAATTCTCCGCCCGGTTGTCGGCGCGCGAACACCGGCCCGACCTTGAGGACCCATTGCCGGATGGCTTCGTACGAGACGTCGACACCGCGTTCGGCGAGCAGCTCCTCGACGTCGCGGTAGCTCAAACTGAAGCGCAGATACAGCCAGACGGCGTGCTGGATGACGAGACCCGGGAAGCGGTGCCGGCGATAGCAGGGTGCGATCATCCGGTAATGCTACGCCATTCACGCCTGCGAGGGGTTACCTTGACAATGCCCACTCGAGATATCGTTAGCGATTGGGTCGATCTTTCGCGCCTTCTGCGTGCCTACCAGGCAGTACTGCAATCGCCCGATTCCGGCTAGGCACGCCGCTCGCCGCGCAAGGTACCGGGCCGCCGCGCACGCAGTGTCGCCCTCTCGATGCCGCACGTTCCGTCAATGCCGATGGCTCATTGCCGGCCGATGTAGGGACGAGTTGCGTAATCTGGGGCGGATCGAGTTGCCAAGTGCCGTTGCTCTGGCGACAGATGACGGCCGACGCAGGGACGGTCTGCCCGCCGATATCGATGGTCTGCGTCAGCGTCAGGCACGGCACGCCCCCACGCGAGACCACCGGACCTGCCTCCTCCGTGGGCGGTTCCTTCGGTGCGATGCCGCCATAAACCGGGCTGGCGACGAAAGCCGCCAGCGATCTCTCTTTGTCACTGCCGCCATCGCCCTGGCTGCCGCTCATAACAGCGCCAACGCCGGCCTCCGCAGCACCCGCACCTGCTCCACCACCGACGCCGCCATCTCTTGTGAGGGCGTGGTCAGGGTTGAAATCGGAACCGCCGGTCGCCAGGGCAACAAGCAGGGCGAATGCCGCAGCAGCTGTCAGGAGCATGCGGGTGGTGGTCATCAGCGCGCCTCTTGGGATGGGTTCCGATTCGCGGTCTAATCCGGTTTGGAATCGAAACCTCTACGATAACGGATTTGGTGGAAGATTTATTTCAGGATCGGCGAGGTGCTTAGTAGCTCCGCCACCCACCTCACGCCGGCATCTCGATGAGATGGTGGTCATGCGCAAGCTGCTCAAGAAGCAAGATTTCGCACCGATGGTCGTGACGACCGACAAGCTGCGTTCATACTCCGCTGCGTTTCGGAATCTGGGTCTGGCAGCACGCCATGAGCAAGGCATCAGGGAAAACAATCGAGCGGAATGCTCACACCAGGTTGTCCGGCGACGAGAGAGGAGGATGCAGCGCTTCAAGTCGCCGGGTCTGCGCAATGTTTCCTCGATCTGCACGCTTCCGTCTACAACACCTTCAACATCCGGCGGCACCTAATATCGAGATCAACATTGCGAACCGTCCGAGCGCAGGCCATCGCGCACTGGCACACCGCAACGGCGATAACAGCATAAGCCCTCTCTCTTTGATCTCCAGTCGTCGCTCGCAGGTAACGTGACAAGGCCGGCTGAGGAGCGACATGGGCCAAAATCGCGATCTTCAGCAGAAACGCCGATGGTGGGGGGAGACCCTTCGAAGCTCTCGGTGGCCAACCTCGCGACACCACGCCGCGAGTTTGTCAACGGCGATGATCTGACGAGTCGAAGCCCGCTCGGAAGAAACTTTCGACATTGCCGTTTCATCCCCCTCTTTTTTAAGCGCGCTCAGCGATCGATTCTGACAACGGGACAAGTGGAACATATCAGCAAGATCGCGTGTCAATTCCGTGCCAATGCACCCTCATGTTGCTGCAACGTTCTGTATTTTGTGGGGCATCGACGCGCAACGCATCGCGCCAAAACCGCAGAATTCCTCAGGATTTTTTGGCGCACCCGGCGAGATTCGAACTCACGACCTCTGCCTTCGGAGGGCAGCGCTCTATCCAGCTGAGCTACGGGTGCCCGGGCGCGACGCTGGATCGCTCGCCGCGCGCGGGCGAACCTAACGCATCGGCGGCGGTCTTGGCAAACGGCTTGTCGGCAGATCCCTGCCCGGTCGCCCCCTGCTCGGCCGCCTCCCGGCCGCCCGCCTGGGCGAGGGCGCCGAAGCCAAGCACGGCGTCGGCGTAGAGATCGGCGCCCGAGGGCAGCGGCGCCCGACTCTCGGCGATCCAGCTGGCGATGTCGCCCATCACCACCGCCGAGTCGAGATCGCGCATCAGCATGTGGTAGCCGTTGGCGTACCAGGCGACGCGCCTGACGCTGCGCGATGCCGGCGGCAGATGCTCGATCATCAGCTCGGTCGGCTTCTTCGGCACGATCTCGTCGCGCTGGCCGTAGAGGTAGAGCAGCGGCATGTCGAGCCGGTCCGCCGAGGCGAAGGTGGCATCCATCAGGTCGACGAGGCCATAGATCGTATCGATCCGGGTGGATTTGATGACCAGCGGGTCGCGCGACAGGCCGCGCAGCATCTCGTTGTTGTCGGACGGCGTGATCTTGATGATCCCGTGCCCGCTCACCGTCATCGCCGGTATGAGCCGCATGCCCACGGCGAGGGCGCTGCGCTCGAGCACGCCCATCGTCTGCCGCCCCCACACCGCCGGCGCGACCAGGATGAGGCCGTCCGCCGTAGGGCGCGGCGTGCCGGTCTCGCCGGTCATCGCGACGATGACGACGGCCGCGCCCATGCTCTCGCCCATGAGATAGAGTTTGCGGCCGGGATGGCGGGCGCGGACCAGCCGGCTCGCCGTCGCCAGATCGTCGGCGAGCTGCCAGCGCCCGGGCCAGAGACCGTGCAGCGGCGCCTCCCCGAAGCCGCGCTGATCATAGGCGTAGGTGGCGATGCCGTAGGCGGCGAGAGCGCGTGCCGGCCCCTCGAAGGCGTTGGAGTAGTCGTTGAAGCCGTGCAGGGCGAGCACCACCGCCTTGACCTCGCCCTGGGGCAGCCAGACGCGCATGGGCAGCGCGGCGCCGTCGGCCATGATCATCTTGTCCTCGATGAGCTGGGGTGGCGCCGGGACGCTCGCGGCCTCCGCCGCCACCAGCGAGGCGTAATCCTCGCGGCCGGGCACCGTGCAGGCAGCGAGGCCGAGCAGGCCGGCGGCGGCAAGCAACCGCCGAGGATGGCGCGCGCCTGTCACGGCTGCGCCCGCGCCGCCGCCTGGGTGCCGGTGAGCTGTAGGAAGATGTCCTGCAGATCGGCCTCCTCGGTGGCGAGGTCGAGGATGGTGAGGCCGGACGCCTGCAGCGCGGCGAGGAGGTCGCCGAGCCCGGTGCGGCTCGGCCGGTAGCGAAAGACGAGGCGGGCCGGCCCGCCGCCCTGCGGGACGAGCTCGAGATGGAAGCCCTGCAACGTCTCGGGCAGCGCGGTCAGCCGCTCGGCGATGGTGACGGTGAGCGATTTGTCGTCGAGCCGGCGCAGCAGATCCTCGGTGCGCTCGGCGACCACAAGGCGGCCGCGATCGATGATGGCGATGTGGTCGCAAAGCTCCTCGGCCTCCTCGAGGTAATGCGTCGTCAGCAGGATCGTCGTGCCTGATGCGTTGAGGGCGCGGACATGCGACCAGAGCTGGCGGCGCAGCTCGACATCGACGCCGGCGGTCGGCTCGTCGAGCACCAGAACGGGCGGCGAATGGACCAGCGCCTTGGCGACCAGGAGCCGCCGCCGCATGCCGCCCGAGAGCGTGCGGGCATAAGCGTTTGCCTTATCCGCGAGGCCGACCGCGGCGAGGATCTCGTCGGTCTTGCGCTCGCCGCGGGGCACGCCATAGAAGCCGGCATGCATGTCGAGCAGCTCGCGCGGCGTGAAGAACGGGTCGATATTGAGCTCTTGCGGCACGATGCCGATGGCGGCGCGCGCCTGGAGCGGCGCGGCGTCGATGTCGATGCCCCAGATCGTCGCCTTGCCCTCGCTCTTCAGCACCAGACCGGCGAGGATGTTGATCAGGGTCGACTTGCCGGCGCCGTTCGGCCCGAGCAGCCCGTAGAGCGAGCCGCGCGGAATGACGAGATCGACGGCGTCGAGCGCCGGCTTCGCCCCGGCGCGGCCGCGATAGGTCTTGCTCAGCCCGGCGATCGCAATCGCCTGGGACGGCGGCGTCGCCTCCCCCAGCCCGGCGGCGAAATCCGCCCGGGCCGCCGGCGGGACGGGGCGGTTGTTCGCGATAGGGCTATCGACAGGAAAGCTGGACATTGATTGTGCCGCCTCAATGGGTATCATCCGGCCCGTTCACCGGTCAATCGAGCTGGGGTCGACCAGGCTGGGCCGCAGAGCCGCGTTCGCCCCAGGGCGCGTTCGCCAGAACGCTTTCTCGGCGACAACGCTTTCTCAGGCGACCGGCGGCATGCGACACTCGGGCGCCCGCGATCCCTCAGGGGCTTGGCCAGGCCGAAAGCAGGACAGATGCAACCTTTCGAGACGATCTATATCGACAGCATGGTCGCCGCTTGCAATGGCGGAGGCGGCCCGCTCGGCCATCCCAAGGTCTATCTCAACCTCTCGGCGGATGGCCGGGTCGAGTGCCCGTATTGCTCGCGCCTGTTCATCCACCAGTCGAAGAAAGTGCACGGGGTCGAGGGTCACAGCGTCGAGACCCCGGCGCCGCCGAAGCCTTGAGCGAGAATTCCACGAGCGCCAGCACGCCGGCACCGGCCGAGACGGGCATGGAAAAGTCCGGATCGGGCAAGTCCGTGCCGGGCACGCCCAGCCCGGACAAGGCCAGCCCGGACAAGGCCAACCCGGACAAGGCCGACCCGGCCAAGGCGACTCACGTCTATCTCATCGACGGTTCGGGGTTCATTTTCCGCGCCTATCATGCTCTGCCCTGGCTCAATCGCAGCGACGGCACGCCGACCAACGCCGTCTACGGCTTCGTCAACATGCTGCTGAAGCTGGTACAGGAGAGCGACGCCGATGCCATCGCCGTCGTCTTCGACGCTTCCGGGGTCACCTTCCGCAACCGCATCTACGATGCCTACAAGGCGCATCGCCCGGAGCCGCCCGACGATCTCGTGCCGCAATTCAAGCTGGTGCGCGAGGCGACCGAAGCCTTCAACATCTGTCAGATCGAGGCGACCGATTACGAGGCGGACGACCTCATCGCCACCTATGCCAAACTCTTCAAGGAGCAGGGCACGCGCGTCACCATCGTCTCGTCGGACAAGGATTTGATGCAGCTGGTCGACGACCAGGTCGGCATGCTCGACACCATCAAAACGCCGGCGAAGGTGATCGGGGCCGCCGAGGTGAAGGAGAAATTCGGCGTCGGGCCGGACAAGGTCATCGACGTCCAAGCGCTCTGCGGCGACAGCGTCGACAACGTGCCGGGCGTGCCCGGAATCGGCGTCAAGACGGCGGCCGAGCTGATCATTCAATGGGGCAGCCTGGAGAACCTCCTCGAGCATGCCGGCGAGATCAAGCAGCCGAAGCGCCGTCAGTCGCTGATCGACTTCGCCGAGCAGGCGCGCGTCTCGAAACGCCTTGTGACGCTCGACCTCAACGTGCCGCTGCCCTGCCCGCTCGAGGCGCTGGCGCTCAAGCCGGCCGATCCGCAGAAGCTGATCGACTTCCTCAAGGCGCAGGAATTCCGCAAGATCGTCGACCGCATCCAGAGCCGCCGCGTTCAGGTTCCCGGCACGCGCGCGGCGGGCGACGACGGCAGCGCGCCGCTCGCCGTCGCGGTGCAGAAGGATTTCGCCAATCGCTCCTATGCGCTGGTCCAGAGTCTCGACGAGCTCGATCGCTGCATCGCGGCGGCACATGCGGCCGGGTTCGTCGCCATCGAGACAATGACGCGGGCGCCGGAGGAGACGCTCGCCCAGCTGGTCGGGCTGTCGCTCGCGACAGCGCCCGGCCAAGCCTGCTACGTCCCGCTCGCACATCGCGCCGCGGGGGGCCAGGGCAGCCTCGATTTCGCCCCCGCCGAGGGGCCGCAGCAGATCCCGCTCGACGCGGCGCTGGCGCGGCTGAAGCCGCTGCTCGAGGATCCGGCTGTCCTCAAGATCGGCCACAACGTCAAATATCCCATCCATGTGCTCTCGCGCTACGGCATCGCCGTCGCCCCGACCGATTGCACCATGCTGCTCTCCTACGTGCTCGACGGGGTGCAGCACGGTCACGCGCTCGACGAGCTGGCGAGCCTCGCTCTTGGCCACGAAATGGCGAAGTACCGCGACGTCTGCGGCAGCGGCAAGACGCTGATCGGCTTCGCCGAGGCTGATCTCGACAAGGCCCGCGACTACGCCGCCGAGCTGGTCGATGTGATGATCCGCCTGCATCCGGCGTTCAAGCGCCGGCTGGTCGCCGAGCGCATGGCTGGCTTCTACGAGACGGTGGAGCGGCCGCTCGCCGCGGTCGTCGCGGCGATGGAGCGCGCCGGGGTCAAGGTCGATCGCGGCGAGCTCAGCCGCCTCTCGGAGGATTTCGCCGCCCGCATGGCGGCCTATGAGCGCGAGGCCTATACCCTGGCCGGCCACGAGTTCAACATCGGCTCGCCCAAGCAGATCGGCGACGTCCTCTTCGGCGAGCTCGGCCTCGAAGGCGGCAGAAAGGGCAAGACCGGGGCCTACGGCACCGATGCCGCCATCCTCGAGCAGCTCGCGCTCACCCATGATCTGCCGCGCCGCATCCTCGACTGGCGCCAGCTGCAGAAGCTCAAGAGCACCTATGCCGACGCGCTGGTCGGCGAGATCAAGCCGGAGACCGGCCGCGTCCATACCTGCTTCCAGCTCGCCGCCACCTCGACCGGGCGGCTGTCCTCGACCGAGCCCAACGTGCAGAACATCCCGATCCGCACCGAGGAGGGCCGTAAGATCCGCCGCGCCTTCGTCGCCGAATCAGGCCACCTCCTGCTCTCGGCCGATTACAGCCAGATCGAGCTGCGCCTCGCCGCCGACATGGCCGATATCGACGCCCTCAAGGAGGCCTTCCGCAAGGGCATCGACATCCACGCGCTGACCGCCAGCGAGGTCTTCGGCGTGCCCGTCGAGGGCATGGACCCCAACACGCGGCGGCGCGCCAAGGCGATCAATTTCGGCATCATCTACGGCATCAGCGCCTTCGGCCTCGCCGCCCAGCTCTCGGTGCCGCAGGCCGAGGCGGCGGAGTACATCAAGGCCTATTTCGCCCGCTTTCCCGGCATCCGCGCCTATATGGACAAGACCAAGCTCGAATGCCGCGAGAAGGGCTATGTCGAGACGCTGTTCGGGCGCAAATGCTACATCCCCGGCATTCGCGACGCCAACGTGGCGCGCCGCCAGTTCGCCGAGCGCCAGGCGATCAACGCGCCGCTGCAAGGCACCGCCGCCGACATCATCAAGCGGGCGATGATCCGCCTGCCCGCCGCCCTTAGCGGTGCCGGGCTCAAGGCGCGCATGCTCCTCCAGGTCCATGACGAGCTGCTCTTCGAGGTGCCCGAGGACGAGGCCGAGCGCACCGCGGCCGTGGTCAAATCGGTGATGGAAGCCGCCCCCGCCCCGCGCGCCAAACTCTCGGTGCCGCTGGTGGTCGAGACCGGCTGGGCGACGAACTGGGACGAGGCGCACTAACTAAGAGGGCGATGGTACGACGACTTCCTACCAAGTCGTACCAGTGGGGAGGCTGCCATGACGAAGGTCGCAAAGATCAGCATCGCGCTCACCTCCGAAATGGCCGAGCTCGTCCGTCAGGCCGTCGACAGCGGCGAATACGCCTCGGGCAGCGAGGTGATCCGCGAGGCCTTGCGCGAATGGAAGCTGCGCCGCGAGTTGCGCCAGCACGAGCGCGAGGAGGTGAAACGGCTGGTGCGCGAGGGAATGACGAGCGGCCCGGAACGCCGGCAAGATCTCAAGGCGATCAAGAAGGCGCTCAAGCGCGAAGCGAAGCGCCGATTGGCCGCCGAGCCCGCCGACGGCGCCTGAAGCCCGCTGGCCCTCCCGCGATCACCGGGCTGGCCAAGATCACATCGCCGATCTGTCGCCGCCGCCGAGCGACAGGCGCGCCTGACGGCGTACCGTCAGCGCGATCGGCGCGTCTTCGCCGGCCTCGGGCCGTTCCGCGGCCGATGGGGTTACCGCATCGGCGGGGTCGCGCGTGAAGATCCGCATGCGGCGGAAGGCGAGCCGGACCGGCGCGCCGGGGAACAGCCGCGACGTGTCGATGCGGTCGCGATCGGCCTCGACGTCGATGCCTTGGCCGAGCCGCGCGAGACGCAGATGCAGGCGCCCGCCGACGACGTTGATGCCGCGCAGCGTGGCGCGCGCCGCCGCCGGCTCGGCCGAGCCGCAGATGCGGATATCCGCCGGCCGCACCATCGCCGTCGCCGGGCCGTCGGGCGGGCGGGCGCCGTCGAGGCTGGCGTCGGGCACCGGCAGCGCCTCACCGGCCAGACGCACCACCCCGTCCTGGATGGTGCAAGCCAGGCGATTGACCGGCCCGAGGAACGCCATGGTGAAGGCCGAGACCGGCTGATCGTAGAGCTCGGCCGGTGTGCCGATCTGCTCGATCCGGCCGGCATTGAGGACGGCGATGCGATCGGCGAGGGCTAGCGCCTCCCCCTGGTCGTGGGTGACGAAGATGCTGGTGAGGCCGAGCTGGTCGTGCAGGGAGCGCAGCCACTCGCGGAGCGCCACGCGAACGCCGGCGTCGAGCGCGCCGAACGGCTCGTCGAGCAGCAGGAGCCGGGGCTCGACGGCGAGGGCGCGGGCCAGGGCGACGCGCTGGCGCTGCCCGCCGGAAAGCTGCGCCGGGAAGCGCCGCTCGAGGCCGGAGAGCTGCACGAGATCGAGCAGCTCGGTCACCCGTGAAGCGATCGCCTCCGGGCTGGGGCGCTCGCGGCGGCGCTTCACCGCGAGGCCGAAAGCGATGTTGTCGAAGACGCGCATATGGCGGAAGAGCGCGTAGTTCTGGAAGACGAACCCGATGCGCCGCTCGCCGGGCGGCAGAGCGAGCGCATCGCGCCCGTCGATCAGCAGGCGGCCGGCGCTCGCAACCTCGAGTCCGGCGATGATGCGCAGAAGGCTGGTCTTGCCCGAGCCCGACGGTCCGAGCAGGGCCATGAACTCACCCTCGGCGACCTCCAGATCGATGCCGTCGAGCACGCTGCCCTGGCCGAAATTCTTGGCGAGCCGCTCTATTGTTACGCTCATCTGACCCTCGCCGGTTGGGACAGGGGAACCAGCTCTTCACGATAGCGGGTCTCGAAGATGCTCTTGAGCACGAGGGTCACCAGCGCGAGCAGCGCGAGCAGCGAGGCGACCGAAAAGGCCCCGACGGTGTCGTAGCCATTATACAGCGCCTCGATATGCAATGGCATCGTCTCGGTGGCGCCGCGGATATGGCCGGAGACGACGGAGACGGCACCGAACTCACCCATCGCCCGGGCGTTGCACAGGAGGACGCCGTAGAGCACGCCCCAGCGGATATTGGGCAAGGTG
>DATAQP010000312.1:0-6299 GCA_036264595.1 Allostellaceae bacterium | reverse complement strand
GCTCGATCGTTTCAGCCTGGGAAGGCAATCGGAACGCTGCGCGTGACGCGAAGCGCGCCGCGCGTCTAGTTCTCGACGGTTGGAATCGAAAGACCAGCGTTCGTCGACCAACGCAACGCTAGGAAGGTTCCAATCTCGATGTGCTCTGGATCGACGGGTTCCTGTCGGGGGATGATCCGAGCGAGCCGTGGTGCGGCTATCCAGGTCCCCTCTACGGGACGGTACAGAGATGTCAATTCCACTTTCCCTCCAGAGAAAGGGAAAGGCTGTGCGAGGTCGTCGTACTCGCATCGCCGTGCCAGTCAGCTTCGACGGTTTATGTCGAAATTGCCCCTCTAGCCATTGCTGACCAGAACCAAAAGCCATGTCGCGAGAATCCGAAGGGGTTCTGGCTCACTTCCGACGTGAACGCAAACGGCGAAGCAGTTCGATTTGACCAGCCACGCCTAGGGCGTGTCGTCAATTGAGCCAATCGACCGCGGCCGCGAGATAAACGGCGGCCAGAAAGTTGCGGGCGGTCTTGTCATAGCGGTAGATCCTGGGACACGATACTCAACTCCCGTTACTCTGCAACGCCCTCGACTTGGGCCGGGCTTCCCGCGTGTCAGGGTGACGTCGAGTTGTCACTCCCAGAGCGGTGAATCCGCCCAATTTGGACTTAAAGAAAACAAAAAAGCTTGACATTATAATCTATTTGGACATTATATATCCGCGAGGAACGTGTTCGAGCTGGCGCTATGGTGGATGAGATGCTGCGCAAGGGCGAACGATACGGCGATGGGAAGGGCGGCGAGGAGCGCGTCCGTGCTCGCCATTCGAATGCCCCTATCAGGAAAGTATCTCACCCAGCGATACAACCGGCCGCCTGTTTTTTTGCTGTTGTTTACAGGCGAGAGCCCAAATCGGGCTCGCTTTCCGCCGTCCTTAGCGCCGCCGGTGGCAGCAGCGGCAAGCGGCGGAAGCGGCGCCGTTCTGGGGCGCTTCCGCCTCGTCGCAAGGGCGCTTCTGCGCCTGGCTCCCCCGTCTCCGGTCCAGAACGGTCCGGACTACCACGGCATCAATATGTCGAAGAGCTGCTGGCCGTAGCGCGGCTGCTGGACGTCCATGAGCTGGCCGTGGCCGCCATAGGAGACGCGCGCCTCGGCGATCTTGTCGAGGCTGATCGTATTGACCGAGCTGATGTCCTGCGGGCGGATGACGCCGGTGATCTGCAGGTCGCGGACCTCGTAATTGACCCGCATCTCCTGGTGGCCGATGACGACGAGATTGCCGTTGGGCAGCACCTGGGTCACCAGCATGGCGACATGGACGTTGACCTGGTCGGTGCGGGTGATCTTGCCGGTGCCGTCGACCGAGCTGTTGCTGCCCGCCGCCAGGAGGTTGTTCGGGTCGGAAGAGCGCGGCAAGATCTTCTCGAAGCCGGCGACGTGCGTGGCATTGGCGGTCTCGTTGTCGACCCGCGTGCGCACCGTTTCGTTGGCCAGCTTGGCCTGCTCGGAGATGTCGATGACGACGGTCAGGATGTCGCCGACTTGCGCCGCGCGCTGATCCTTGAAGAAGGCGCGGGTGCCGGCCTGCCACAGCGAGTTGGGGCGGCGCTCGGCGCTCATCGGCGTCGGCATCGGCAGCGAGACCGGCCGGTAGCCCGGCTGCTTCTGCGGGTCCTGGATGGTCGACAGCGCCGGCATGGCGCCGATCTGCGTCGCGCGGTCGAGGACGTTGCAGCCGCTGACCAGCGCCGACGCCGCGAGGAGCGCCAGGAGGTGGACGGAACGCCGGCCTGGGCGTCGTGCCGGAGCGGAGGGGATGGTCATCGACTATTCCTTTTGCGCGGTGGCGGCCGGCGTCGTCGACAGCGTCGCGAGGAAGACGGTGCCGGGGCCGTTGACGGTGGCGTCGAGCGTCTTGCCCGAGCGCGTGTTGCTGACGCGGATGGCCTGGCCTTGCGTTCCGTCCTCGAGCGCCTTGGCCTGGGCGGTGAGCAGCAGCGCGGCGGATTGGAAGACGACGGTGACGAGTTCGCCGCGGCGGATGACGACCGGCGTCTGGACGTCGCTCGGTCGGATCGGCTCGCCCGGTCGGATGCTGCGCCTGGGCGTCTTGCCGACGAGGTCGGCGGCACCGACGACGAAGGACTGGTTGAGGCGGTCGGCCGGCAGGGTGATGGTCTCGATGTCCTGCGCGGCGATCGTCTCGCCGGGCGCGACGAGACGGGTGAGAACCGGCATCTCGAGCATGCGGCGGACCCGGCCGGTGACGCGGACGCGGTCGGTCGTCACGTCGCCGGCGCTCGCCGTCACATAGGCGGTCAGCCGGCCGCTGCGCGCGTCGAAGGTCATGGCGTCGATCAGGATCGCCGGCGCCGGCCCGGCCGGCACGAGGAGACGCAGATCGGCATTGTCGAGCGTCAGCTCGCTCTGGACGCCCGGCAGGCGGTTGCCGAGCTCCTGCTTGAGCTCGGCGACGATGGATTCGGCCGGCACGCTCTGGCTGGCGCGCTCGACGGTGGCCTGCTCGTAGCGCGATTTCGGCTGCCAATCGAGTTTCTGCTCATGCGCCCTGGCGGCGAGCCAGGCGGCGTCGAGAACCGTGCGGCCGCCGAGCGCCGGCGCCGGGGCGATCTCGATTGCGGCGCGCGGGCCGGCATCGCTGAAGAGATCGCCGAGCCGGATCGATGGGCCGGTGACGACGACGTTGTTGCGCAGGACCGGCTCGGCGCCCGCGGTTGTGGTCAGGGCGCCGGTGGCGAAGAGGCCGATGACCAGGCTGGCGGCGAGGGGAGGGAAGATCCGCGTCATCGCGATAACCTTTCGGCGCTATCAGCGGAAGCTGTTGAGCGAGCTCGACATCTGGTCGGAGACCTGGATCACCTTGGAGTTCATCTCATAGGCGCGCTGCGCCGTGATGAGGTTGGTGATCTCGGAAACGACGTTGACGTTCGAGGTCTCGAGGAAGCCCTGCTGCAGGGTGCCGAAGCCGACCGTGGCGGGGGCGCCCTGGACCGGCGAGCCGGAGGCCGCGGTCTCGACCAGCAGGTTGTTGCCGACATTGAGCAGGCCGGCCTCGTTGGGGAAGGTGGCGAGCTCGAGCTGCCCGACGGTCTGCGTCTGGGTCTGGCCGGAGACCTGCGCCAGGACCTGGCCGCTGGCATTGACGCTGACCTGTATCGTATCGGCGGGAATGGTCAGGCCGGGATTGACGACGAGCCCGTCGGCGGTGACGATCTCGCCCGTGTTGCTCATCTGGAACGAGCCGGCGCGGGTATAGGCGGTGGTGCCGTCGGGCTGCTTGATCTGGAAGAAGCCCTTGCCCTGGATGGCGACGTCGAGCGTATTGTCGGTCTTCAAGAGGTTGCCCTGCTCGGTGATGCGGTAGACTGCCGCCGCCTTGACGCCGATGCCGACCTGGACACCGACCGGAACGATCGTTCCCTGATCCGACGAGGCGGCGCCGGGGCGACGCTGGTTCTGGTAGAGCAGGTCCTGGAACTCGGCACGCTGTCGCTTGAACCCGGTCGTGTTCAGGTTGGCGATGTTGTTCGAGATGACTTCCACGTTGAGCTGCTGGGCAAGCATGCCGGTCGCAGCGATATCCATTGAGCGCATGTCTTTGGGACTCCGTTCCGGCGCTAGGAGACTTTGCCGAGCTTGTCGATGGCCGAGCGCGTGCGGTCGCTCTCGCTGTCACCGAGGTCTTTGGCAAAACTGAAATTATGCGCGATGTTCATCATCCGGGTCATCTCGATGACCGGTTCGACGTTCGATTCCTCGATCATGCCCTGCTGGACCACCGTCTCGGGCGCCGCCACCGGCGTCGCCTCGGTGACGTAAAGCCCGCCGGCGGCCGGCACGAGATCGCGTTCGTTGGGGAAGCGGACGACGGCGAGGCGGCCGGACTCGCCCTGCGAGGTGGTCACCGTGCCGTCGCGCGTCACGGTGATGTCCGTCGCATCGGTCGGAACGGCGAGCGGCTGACCGCCCTCGGCGAGAACCGGATAGCCCTGCGCGGTCACCACCTGGCCGGTTCCGTCGAGCTGGAAGCGGCCGTTGCGCGTGTAGCGCGTGCCGAGCGGCGTCTGGACCTGGAGATAGCCATCGCCCTGCAAGGCGAAATCGAGCGGATTGCCGGTACGCGTGATCGGGCCCTGCTTGGTATCGCGCACGGTGCCGAGATCCTGCACCAGGGAGACCGGCTGGTTCGCCGCGCCGCGATTGAGATACTCGGCGAACAGCATGCGCTCGGCCTTGAACGCCGGCGTCGAGCTGTTCGCCAGGTTGTTGGCGACGACATCGATCTGGCGATGCAGCGCCATCTGGCTGGAAAGAGCGATATAGGCTGCAGCTTGCATGGTCTGGGCGTCCGACTTGCGATGGTTCGCACACCACCTTGCACGGCTCATGCCAAGCACCGAGAGGCGGTACGGTGCGGCTTTCCGCACGCGATGGCGGCCGATCCGGCGGATTCCTGCAGGCTTTACCCGGCAGTTCTTGCCGCCGCCGCCTCGCACGCGTCGCTAGCGCCGGGATCGAGGGGCGCAACCTCTTATTAACGATCTTTGCCTATTGTTTTAGGCAACGCCGCTCCCCGGCGCGCCGCAGCCTTGGATGAAGCCCTTTCCGATGACGGATCAAGCGATCGCTGACGATGTAGCGGAAGCGCCGGAAGGCGAGGAAAAATCCGCGGCACCGCGCTTCGGGCGCAAGAAGCTCATCATCTTCATCGCCGCGCCGCTGCTCGTCCTTCTGCTGATTGGTGCCGGGCTCTATTTCACCGGCATGCTCAACGGCTTTATCGGCAGCAAGAGCGACGCGCACGAGGAGAAGCCGGCGGAGCCGAAGAAGACGGTCTTCTACGATCTGCCGGAGCTGCTGGTGAACCTCAACGGCGCCGGTCGCAAGGCGAGCTTTCTCAAGATGTCGATCAGCCTCGAGCTCGAGAGCCAGGTCGATGTCGCCCGCCTGCAGAGCGTGATGCCGCGCGTCATCGACAATTTCCAGGTCTATCTGCGCGAGTTGCGCATCGAGGATCTGCGTGGCTCGGGCGGCATGTACCGCCTGCGCGAGGAGCTGCTGCTCCGCGTCAACGCGTCGGCGGCGCCGGCCAAGATCGTCGACGTCCTGTTCAAAGAAATGCTCGTCCAATGAACGCGGCGAGCCGCGTTCGCATAAACCGGGAGTAAGAGACACGATGGCCGATCAGGCTGCCGAGGAAGACAGCAAGCTGGCGGAAGAGTGGGCGGCGATGTCCGGTGACGGCGACATCCCGGACGGCGCCGAGACGCCGCGCGTCCTCAATCAGAACGAGATCGACAGCCTTCTCGGCTTCGGCGACGGCGACGGCTCCGGCCGCGACAGCTCGGGCATCCGCGCGATCATCGACTCCGCTCTCGTCTCCTACGAGCGTCTGCCGATGCTCGAGGTGGTGTTCGACCGCCTCGTTCGCCTGATGACGACCAGCCTGCGCAATTTTACCTCGGACAACGTCGAGGTCTCGATCGACAACATCACCTCGATCCGCTTCGGTGATTATCTGAACTCGATCCCGCTGCCGGCGATGCTCAGTGTCTTTCGCGCCGACGAGTGGGACAATTACGGCCTCTGCACAATCGACAGCGCGCTGATCTACTCGATCGTCGACGTGCTGCTCGGCGGCCGCCGCGGCACGGCGGCCATGCGCATCGAAGGCCGCCCCTACACCACCATCGAGCGGGTGCTGGTGCAGCGGATGGTCGAGGTGGTGCTCAACGACGCCAAGGCCGCCTTCGAGCCCCTGACCCCGGTCAAATTCAGCCTCGACCGCCTGGAGACCAATCCGCGCTTCGCCGCCATCGCCCGGCCGGCCAACGCCGCCATCCTGGTCAAGCTGCGCATCGACATGGACGACCGCGGCGGGCGCATCGAGCTGCTTCTTCCCTATTCCACGCTCGAGCCCATCCGGAAGATGCTGCTGCAGCAGTTCATGGGCGAGAAGTTCGGCCGCGACAACATCTGGGAAAGCCACCTGGCCACCGAGCTCTGGACCACCCAGATGGAGGTCCGCGCCGTGCTCGACGAACAGCAGGTCGATCTGCGCCGGGTGCTGAACCTCAAGGTCGGCGACACCATGGTGCTGAACGCCACCTCCGAAAGCCTGATCGAGCTGCGCTCCGGCTCCATCATGCTGACCCGGGGCCGCATGGGGCGGCGCAACCACAACATCGCCGTCCGCGTCGAAGCGCCCCTGTCACCCGCCGCCAAAACCGCCATTCAGAGGGTCGAATGAGCCCGATATCCCTGTCACTGGATCTGTTTCTGGTCGTC
>DATAQP010000304.1:0-15291 GCA_036264595.1 Allostellaceae bacterium | reverse complement strand
CTCCCCTTGCGGAGAGGGAAATCTCAGGCGCCTCGTCATCCGCGTCCGCCGCCCTTCACCGGCGGCGCGGCCTGCGCCTTTGCGTAGGTGTCGCGCAGCCCGATGGTGCGGTTGAAGACGAGACGGCCGGGCGCCGAATCGGTATCGCGGCAAAAATAGCCGAGCCGCTCGAACTGCACCGGCTCCGCGCTGTTATCCGTCGCGAGGGACGGCTCGAGCCGGCAATCGGCGAGGATCTCGAGCGATTGCGGGTTGAGATCGGCGGCGAAATCGCCGCCGGCGCGGGGGCTCGGGCTGAGGAAGAGCGGGTTGTACTGGCGGATCTCCGCCGGCACCGAATGCGCCGCGCTGACCCAATGCAGCGTCGCCTGGACCTTGCGGCCGTCCGGCGCATTGCCGCCGCGCGTCGCCGGATCGTAGGTGCAGCGCAGCTCGACCACCTCGCCGGACGAATCCTTCACCACCTCTCGGCAGGTGACCAGATAGGCGTAGCGCAGCCGCACCTCCTTGCCGGGCGACAGGCGATAGAATTTCTTCGGCGGATCCTCCATGAAATCCTCGCGCTCGACATAGAGCTCGCGGCCGAAGGGAATGCGCCGCATCCCCGCCTCCGGGTCCTCCGGATGGTTGATCGCCTCGAGCTCCTCGCTCTGCCCTTCCGGATAGTTCTCGATCACCACCTTGAGCGGCTTCAGCACTGCCATGCGCCGCGCCGCGCTCTTGTTGAGCGTCTCGCGTACCGCATGATCGAACATGGCGACGTCGACGACGCTGTTCGCCCGCGCGACGCCGATGCGGCGAACGAACTCGCGGATCGCCGCCGGCGGAATGCCGCGGCGGCGCAGCCCAGCGAGGGTCGGCATGCGCGGATCGTCCCAGCCCACGACATGGCCCTGGCGCACCAACGCGGTGAGCACGCGCTTGGACAGCACGGCAAAGCCGATGTTGAGGCGGGCGAACTCGTACTGGCGTGGGCGCGACGGCACCGGCAGATGGTCGAGCAGCCAGTCATAGAGCGGCCGATGGTCCTCGAACTCGAGCGTGCAGAGCGAATGCGTCACCCCTTCGATTGCATCCGACTGGCCATGCGCGAAATCATAGGTCGGATAGATGCACCAGGCATTGCCGGTGCGCGGATGGTGGGCGTGCAGGATGCGGTAGAGCGCCGGATCGCGCATCGTCATGTTGCCCGCGGCCATGTCGATCTTGGCACGCAGTACGCGCGCGCCGTTGGGGAACTCGCCCGCGCGCATGCGGCGGAAGAGGTCGAGATTCTCCTCGACCGACCGATCGCGATAGGGGCTGTTGCGTCCGGGCTCGGTCAGCGTGCCGCGCAGCGCCCGCATCTCGTCGGCCGAGATGTCGTCGACATAGGCGTCGCCGTTGCGGATGAGATGCTCCGCCCAGGCGTAGAGCTGCTCGAAATAATCGGAGGCGAAATGGAGATGCGCGCCCCAGTCGAAGCCGAGCCAATGCACATCGCGCTTGATCGCGTCGATGTATTCCTGCTCCTCCTTGGTCGGGTTGGTGTCGTCGAAGCGCAGATGGCAGCGGCCGCCGAATTCCAGCGCCGTGCCGAAATTGAGGCAGATCGACTTGGCGTGGCCGATATGCAGATAGCCGTTCGGCTCGGGCGGAAACCGCGTGACGATCTCGCTATAGCGCTTGGCGGCGAGATCGGCCTCGATGATGTCGCGGAGGAAATCGCGCCCCGCCTCCACCGCCGGTTTTTCGGTTGTGCTCATGATGCTCAATCGCGGAACAGATTGGTGATGGGATAGCGGCGGTCGCGGCCGAAGGCGCGGCGCGTGATCTTGACCCCCGGCGGCGCCTGGCGGCGCTTGTACTCGGCGCGGTCGAGCATGCGCCAGACGGCGCGCACCGTCGCCTCGTCATGGCCGCGCGCGACGATCGCGCCGACCGGCATCTCGTTCTCGACCAGGCATTCGAGGATGTCGTCGAGGACAGCGTAGGGCGGCAGGCTGTCCTGGTCGGTCTGGTTGGGCTTGAGCTCGGCGGTCGGCGGCTTGGTGATGACGCGTTCCGGCATCACCCGCCCGGCCGGGCCGAGCGCGCCGTGCGGGTGGTTCTCGTTGCGCCAGCGCGACAGCGCGAAGACAGTCATCTTGTAGACGTCCTTCAGCACCGAGTAGCCGCCACACATGTCGCCGTAGAGCGTTGCATAGCCGACCGACATCTCCGACTTATTGCCGGTCGACAGCACCATCCAGCCGAATTTGTTGGAGAGGGCCATCAAGGTCATGCCGCGGGCGCGCGACTGGATGTTCTCCTCGGTGATGTCGGCGTCGCGTCCGGCGAAGGACGGCGCCAGCATCCCCGCATAGGCCTCCATCGCCGGGGCGATATTGATCTCGCGCAACGAGACGCCGAGCAGGCGCGCCACCTCGGCGGCGTCCTCCAAACTGTCGCGCGAGGTATAGGGCGACGGCATCATGACGCAATTGACCTTGTCGGGGCCGAGCGCATCGGCGGCCACCGCGGCGCTCAGCGCCGAATCGATGCCGCCGGAAAGGCCGAGCACGATGCCGGGAAAGCGGTTCTTGCCGACATAGTCGCGCAAGCCCAGCACCATCGCCTGGTAGATCGCCTCGAGCCCCTCGCTCGGCTTCACCAGCGAGCCCTCGTCGATCGTCCAGCGATTGCCGGCGCCGCGCCGCCAGCGCACCGGCAGCACCGCCTCGCGCCAATCCGGCGCCTGGAGGCGAAGGCGGCATTCGGCGTCGAGCGCGAAGGAGCCACCGTCGAAGACGAGCTCGTCCTGGCCGCCGATCTGATTGACGTAGAGCAGCGGCAGGCCGCTCTCCTTGATGCGCTCGCAGGCGAGGGCGATGCGCTCGTCGCGCTTGTCGTGCTCGTAGGGCGAGCCGTTGGGGACGATGAGGAGCTCGGCACCGGTCTCGGCCAAGGTCTCGGTCGTATCCGGCTTCCACATATCCTCGCAGACCATGACGCCTAGGCGGATGCCACGGAACACGATGGGCCCCGGCGCCGGACCGGCGGCGAAGACGCGCTTCTCGTCGAAGACGCCGTAATTCGGCAAATCGTGCTTGAAGCGGATCGCCACGATCTCGCCGCGGTCGAGGAGCAGCGCCGCGTTATAGGTCTTGCCCTCGTGCCGCCACGGCGCGCCGACCAGGACGGCGGGACCGTTCGCCGTCTCGGCGGCAAAGCTGCGCACCGCCGCCTCGCAGGCGGCAAGGAAAGCGGGCTTGAGGACGAGATCCTCGGGCGGATAGCCGGAGACGCATAATTCGGTGCCGACGACGAGATCGGCGCCAAGCACGGAAGCCTCCTCGCGAGCCCGGCGCAATTTGGCGATATTGCCGTCGATGTCGCCCAGGGTGGGGTTGAGCTGGGCAATGGCGGTGACGAGAAGGTCGGTCATGGCGCGTAGCTGTAGGCGATTGGACTCAAGCGGTCAGCAAAATTAGCACCGTGGCGGCGGCGCCGGGCCCCGGAATTGGCATGGCAGGAGAGCGGGGACAAAGGGCAATTTGGCCGTTTGGCCGGGCTCGAAGGGATCCGATTTTCGCGAAATTTTCTTTCGCCGCGCCTGTTAACAACAGCAAAAGAACAGGCGGCTGGTAGTATCTTAATCAAGGCAATTCTCCAAAAATGAGAATCGGAACTTTTGGTAACCCGAAAACGACATTGGCATCCCGCGGAGCTAACTTTCCGGACACATTTTATATCCTTATAGGAAATATGTCAAATCAATTCGGATGCGGCAAGGGTAAGGCTATCGCCTCTCCGCGACCTCCTCGATGGCGAATGCGCCAACGTGCCCTGGGGTAAAGTGACCCGCAGCGGGCTGACAAACGGTACCTTGCCGTCCCGCTGCCTCCAGCGTCGCTTAGGACGCCGTCTTTGCCTCGCTTCACTGTTCTGGCGTCTTGCCGTAGGGGCGGGTGATGAGCTCGAGCAGATGACCGTTCGGGTCGTAGAAATAGACGCCGCGGCCGCCATAGAGATGATTGATCTCCCCACGCCCGGCGCCGGTGAATTCTGCGTAGAATTCGATGCCCCTTTCGCGGAGACGGGCGAGGGCGGCGTCGAATTCCGCGTCGCTGACGAGAAAGGCATAGTGCTGGCCGCGGATCTCGTCGGACTCGGCGTAGTCCAGAGTGACCCCATTGCTCATTTGGACGGGAATGAAGCCGGCCCATTGCGGCGCCGGGCGCAGGCCCAGTATGCCGGCGAGGAACTCGGCTGATGCCCGTTTGTCCTTCGCCCAGATGATGGTGTGATTGAGCGCGACGCTCATCCTTCGACTCCCTTCCTATGCGATATCTCGTTGGCTCATTCCCGTGTCTGCAATTAAGTCAAATAGGTAAGGCGTCGCCGGAATTCCGATTTGGCTTCGCCCATTCTGGGCCTGATAGCCTGCGACGTTAATTCCAGGGTCATTTTTCAGGACAATAATCACGTCCTGAGCCCTCGCCGGACGGGTAGCTTTCGCCGATTATTTTATTCCACGATGCACGGTTCACCGGGTCCATCTTCGCGAGAATATTTTGGCAGTACCAGTTTCTCGCCTGCGGATCTTCAGGATGATGTTTCCAGTGGTAAAAATTCGCACGAGCCTCGGGATCGTCATAGGGAGTGTACTTATAAGCCACCGTCACGTCAGCGAATTCGGTGGCCGCTTCTTCGATATCCACCAAATTAGGTAACGTCACGGTGAGCGTGTTTGGTTTATCGCTGGCTATTGTGGTGACGATGATGTCATTCAAAGCGACAATGATCTTTATCTCATGAGTTATCTGGTTTTCTGCTCGAATCTCCATCCCGCCACTGACACCCAAACCGCACGCTTGGCCCCAGGTGTCGATTACCCAAGATGATTCCATAATCCTCAGCTGCGGCGAGTCGCCGAACTTCTCGAAGGGGCAGGCGATCGCGCCGATCGCAGTCAGCATCTGACCGACGAGTACGAGCAAGACACAACAGACGAAACTATGCGCGCCGATCCATCGGAGGTTATCAACCTGACCGACTGGCGGCAGAGGTTCAAGCCGAGAGCGGCACACGGACCAGATCCTTCGACTGAGCTGCTGTGCAGCTTCGCTTAGGAAGAGGGGCGTTCGCCACTACCAACTCCCTCGTCCTGAGCGAAGCCCGGAGGGCGTAGTCGAAGGGCACAGCCGCGCCCCTATGTCTCCCGCCTTTTCAGCAGGAACTCGCGGCCCGACTTGACCATCGGCTGGTCGTCGTAGGCGACAATGTCGGCGGTGGCGTAGGTCTCCGACCAGATCTCGGGGAGATACGAGCCGGTGCCGATGACGTCGATCGGCGCGTCGGCGACCGCCATCATGCGGCATTTGGCGGGGACGAAGCCGGAGCTCGCGACGATCTTGACCTTGGGGAAGCCGGCCTCGTCGAGGGCGCGGCGGATCAGCCAGATCGAGGCGGCCGAGACGCCGGTGCCGACGATGTAGCGCAATTCGGCCTCGGTGCGGTAGCCCCGGATCGCCTTGGGCGCGTGGCGCTCGAGCACGTCGTAGGATTTCACCAGGTCGAGCCCCTCGGCATAGCGCCCGCCATGAGTGTCGAGGCGGATCGCCAGCGTGCCTGACGCCGCGAGCTCGGGAAAGCGGCGGCAGACCTCCAGCGTGTCGGTGGTCTCGCGGGCGAAATAATCGACCAGCACGGTGAGGTTCTCGCCCGGATAGGCCTCGTGGAACATCTCGGCGGCACGCAAGGTCGAGCCGGCATAGCCGATGAGGGCGTGCGGCATCGTCCCGCGCCCCTTCTCGTTGCCGAAATAATGCGCCGTCGCGTCGGTCGCGTTGGCGATGAAGCCGATCGCCCCGGTCTCGCGCTTGGCCGCCGCCGAGCCGACCGCCGCGGCATAGGCCATCATCTCGGCCATCTCGGCGCCGGCGCAATGCCGGGCGTCCATCGCCAGGAAGGCGACCTTGGGCAGATCGACGCACATCGCATAGGCGTTGTAGGCGGCAACGCAAGCCGGGCCGAGCTTCTGCAGGAACAGCGTCTCGAGATCGACGAGGTGGTAGAGCGGACCGGAAATGTACATCATCGGCTCGCCGGCGCCGACCCAATGGCCTTCCGGGTAGTTGAGCTCGATGTCGAACTTGGTCTTGCGGTCGGACGCCATCGCCTCGAGGAAATCGATGAGCAGGCGCGGCGTGCAGATCACCGGGCGGCGCATGAAGACGGCGTAGGTGGCGCGGCGGTCGCCGAAGCGGTGCACCACCTCCTTGGTCTTGAGGAAGTACTGGTCGGTGAGGACCGGGACATCCTCGGGCCGGGTCGGCCGCTCGTGACCGTTGCGCTTGCCGCGCGCCGCGTCGTCGGGACTCATCGCGCCGCGCCTACTCGGCGGCGCTGACGTGACGCGCGCGCTCGGCGAGCAGCAGGGCGTTGCGCTTCTTCTTCAAGGCGTCGGCGAGCAGGAAGGCGAGCTCGAGCGCCTGGCTGGCATTGAGGCGCGGGTCGCAATGCGTGTGGTAGCGGTCGGCGAGACCGGCCTCGCTGATCGCCTGGGCGCCGCCGACGCATTCGGTGACGTCCTGCCCGGTCATCTCGAAATGCACGCCGCCGGCATAGGTGCCCTCGGCCTCGTGCACGGCGAAATAGCCCTTCACCTCGGCGAGGATGCGGTCGAAGATTCGCGTCTTGTAGCCGTTCGACGAGGTCACCGTGTTGCCGTGCATGGGATCGCAGCACCACACGACCTTGCGGCCCTCGCGGGCGACGGCACGGATCAGCGGGGCGAGCTTGCTCTCGACCTTGTCGGCGCCCATGCGGGCGATGAGCAGCAGCCGACCCGCCTCGTTCGCCGGGTTGAGCCGGTCGATGAGGCGCAGCAGGTCGGCGGGATCGAGGCTCGGCCCGCATTTCATGCCGATCGGGTTCTTGATGCCGCGCATGAACTCGACATGGGCGCCGTCGAGCTGTCGCGTGCGGTCGCCGATCCAGACGAGATGAGCGGAGCAGTCGTACCAGTCGCCGCTCGTCGAATCGACGCGCGTCATCGCCTGCTCGTAGGGCAGCAGCAGGGCCTCGTGCGAGGTGAAGAAATCGGTCTCGCGGATCTCGCGCGTCGTCTCGGAGGTGAGTCCGCACGCGGCCATGAAATCGAGCGTCTCGGTCAGCCGGTCGGCGAGCTCGCGATAATGCTCGCCTTGGGGCGAGTTCGCGACGAAGCCCTGGTTCCACGCATGGACGCGATGGAGGTCGGCATAACCGCCCTGGGCGAAGGCGCGCAAGAGGTTGAGCGTCGCCGCCGACTGGCTGAAGCACTGGATCATGCGCTGCGGATCGGGTCGGCGCGCCTCCGGCGTGAACTCCGCACCGTTGATGATGTCGCCGCGATAGGACGGCAGGGAGACGTCGTTCTGCACCTCGACATCGGAGGAGCGCGGTTTGGCGAACTGGCCGGCCATGCGGCCGACCTTGACCACCGGGCAGGCGGCGCCGAAGGTCAGGACGACCGCCATCTGCAACAGGACGCGGAAGGTGTCGCGGATATTGTTGGGATGGAACTCGGCGAAGCTCTCGGCGCAGTCGCCGCCCTGCAGCAGGAAGGCCTTGCCCTCAGCGACCTGGCCGAGCAGCGCCTTGAGGCGGCGCGCCTCGCCGGCGAAGACGAGCGGCGGATAGTTGCGCAGCGTCCTCTCGACCGCCGTGACGGCGGCTTCATCCGGATAGTCCGGCGCCTGCTTGATCGGTTTCGCCTGCCAGGTTTCGGGCGTCCAGTGCTGTCCCATAGTCTCCTCACCGGCGGGCAATTGCCCGCTTCCGCGCCACCAATAGCGGGTTTCCGGGGGCAATTCCAGAGCGGGCGGCCGATGACGGTCTGGCCAAGCCGCTGCCACGGCCCTAGCATCGACCCGGCGAGCCCGTATTTTCCGCCGATCGCTCGCATCGGCCAAGGGGGTGGATATGACACGACCACTAGCGAAATGCGCCGCTCTCATGCCCAGGATGCCGCGGGGGATGCTGCGGGGGATGCTTTTGGCGCTGACCATCCATGTCGCCGGCGCCGGCCTGGCGCGCGCCGACGAGCTCGACGACATCACCAAGGCAGGGATCATCAAGGTCGGCATCTTCGAGGATTTCCCGCCCTTCTCCTCGGCCGGCCCGGACATGAAGTCGCAAGGCTACGACATCGACGTGATCGCCGCCCTCGCCAAGACGCTCAACGTGAAGCCCGAGCTCGTCGGCATCACCGGGCAGAACCGCATTCCCTTCCTCACCGAGCACAAGGTCAATCTGCTGGTCAGCGTCGGCAAGAGCGCCGAGCGCGAGAAGATCATCGATTTCACCGCCGCCTATGCGCCCTACTACATCGCCGTGATGGGGCCGAAATCGGTATCCGTCGCCGGCCCCGCCGATCTAAAGGGCAAGTCGGTGGCGGTCAATCGCGGCACGCTCGAGGACACCTCGGTGACCGAGGTCGCGCCGCCAGGCACCGACATCAAGCGCTTCAGCGACTATAACGGCGTCATCTCGGCCTTCCTGTCGGGCCAGGTGCAGCTCATGGTGGTCGGCAACGATGTCGGCGCTACCATCCTGGCCAAGCACCCGGCGATCGAGCCCGAGCAGAAGTTCCAGCTGATGAACTCGCCCGACCACATGGCGCTCAACAAGGGCGAGCCGCGCCTCAAGGCCAAGATCGACGAGGTCGTCGCCCAGATGAAGAAGGACGGCAGCCTCAACGACATCTCGAAGAAATGGCTGTTCCTGCCGCTGCCCAGTGATTTGTAATGGGCGATCTCTGAGACGGCGCAGATTGGTCCATATCCTTCGACTACGCCCTGACGGGCTGCGCTCAGGATGAGGAGTGCTCGCCAATTCTCTCCTCGCCTCCCCTCGTCCTGAGCGAAGTCGAAGGACATGGGCTACGAGCTCGATTTCGGCGCGCTCCTCCAATATGTGAGCTTGTTCCTCGAAGGCACGGCGGTGACGGTCGGCCTCACCGCAATCGCCGCCGCCTGCGGCATCGCCCTCAGCATCGCCGGGGCGGCGACGGCGAGCGGCGGCCTCGCCTGGGCGCGGCGGCTGGTCGCCCTCTATGTCGAGCTGATCCGCAACACGCCGTTCATCGTGCAGATGTTCTTCGTCTATTTCGGCCTGCCCAGCCTCGGCCTCCGGCTGAGCGCGATGGCGGCCGCGGTGCTGGCGATGACGATCAACCTCACCGCCTATGCGATCGAGATCGTGCGCGCCGGCATCGAGGCGGTGCCGGCCGGCCAGCGCGAGGCGGCGCTCGCCTTCGGCATGCGGCCCTTTCTGGTCTTCGTCCTCGTCGTGCTGCCGCAGGCGCTCGCCAATGTCTATCCGGCGCTGGTCAGCCAGATCGTCATCACCATGCTCGAATCCGCCGTGGTGTCGCAGATCGCCGTGGTCGATCTGACGCATGTCGCCGATTTCGTCCAGTCGCGCAATTTCCGCGCCTTCGAGACCTATCTGGTGATCACCGCCGTCTATCTCGTGCTCGCGGTGCTGGTCCGTCGCCTGCTGGCGCGCTGCGGGCGGCGCCTCCTCGCCGGGCGCGCGGTGTGATCGAGTTCACCCTCTGGGATCTCGTGCGCAACCTGGTGCTGGCGGCGCGCTGGACGCTGCTGCTCTCGGCGATTGCCTTCGCCGGCGGCGGCATCTTCGGGCTGGCCCTCCTCGCGCTGCGCGTCTCGCGCAGCGCCGCTTCGCGCAACGCGGTCAGCCTCTATATCGAGCTCTTCCAAGGCACGCCGCTGCTGATGCAGCTCTTCCTCGTCTTCTTCGGCCTGCCGCTGCTCGGCATCGACGTCTCGCCCTGGCTCGCCGCGACGGTCAGCCTGTCGCTCTATGCCAGCGCCTATCTCGTCGAGATCTGGCGCGGCTCAGTCGAAGCCGTGCCGCTCGGCCAGTGGGACGCCAGCGCCAGCCTCGGCATGCGCTACCTCGCGCAGCTCCGCCTGGTCATCCTGCCGCAGGCGCTGCGCCTCGCCGTGCCGCCCACCGTCGGTTTTCTCGTCCAGCTGGTGAAGAGCACCGCCCTCGCCTCGATCATCGGCTATACCGAGCTCACCAAGACGGCGCAGATCCTGACCAACGCGACGTTCCAGCCCTTCATCATCTATGCGCTGGTCGCGCTCATCTATTTCGCGCTGTGCTATCCGCTGACCGCCGCCGCCCGGCGGCTCGAGCGCCGGCTCGCCGCCGCGTGACGCCTACTCGGCCGCCTTGGCGACCGCCTCAGGCACCTTCTCGCGCAGGGTGACGAACTCCTCGGCGGCCGAGGGGTGGATGCCGATGGTGCGGTCGAACTGCGCCTTGGTGGCGCCGCAGCGCAGCGCGATGGCGAGGCCCTGGGTGATCTCGGGCGCGTCGGCGCCGACCATGTGGCAGCCGAGGACGCGGTCGCTGGCGCGGTCGACGACGAGCTTCATCATCGTGCGCTCGTCGCGCCCGGCGAGAATGTTCTTCATCGGCTTGAAACGGGTGCGATAGACATCGATTGCACCGTAGCGCTCGCGCGCCCGGCGCTCGGTCAGGCCGACCGTGCCGACCGGCGGCTGGCTGAACACCGCGGTCGGCACCGTCTCGTGGTCGACGATCATCGGGTTGTCGTTGAACAGCGTCTCGGCGAGCGCCCGCCCCTCGGCGATCGCCACCGGCGTCAGGTTGAGGCGATCGGTGACGTCGCCCACCGCGTAGATGCTGCGCACCGACGTGCGCGAGCGCTCGTCGACGGTGATCGCGCCCTTCGCGTCGAAGCGGATGCCCGCCTCGGCGAGGCCAAGATTGCGCGTGTTCGGCCGCCGTCCGGTGGCGAACATCACCTCGCCGGCGGCGATCTCGTGGCCGCCCGAGGTGGTGACGGTGAGGTTGCCGCGCTCGCCGGCGATGCCTGTGACGTGGCAGCGCGCATGGATGGTGACGCCGCGCGCCCGCATCTCATGGGCAAGACAGACGCGGACATCGTCGTCGAAGCCGGTGAGGAGCTCCTCGCCGCGGATGATCATCGTCACCCTGCTGCCCAGCGTCGCGAAGATGCCGGCGAACTCGACAGCGATATAGCCACCGCCGACGATGACGATGCGGCGCGGCAGCTCGGCGAGGTCGAGCGCCTCGTTCGAGGTGATGGCGTGCTTGACCCCCGGAATGTCGGGCACGACCGGATGGCCGCCGGTCGCGATCAGTATGTGCTTGGCGCGATAGCGCTCGCCGCCGACCTCGACAGTGTGTTCGTCCACGATGCGGCCATGCGATTCGAACAAGATGACGCCGGCATCGGAGAGCAGCTTCTTGTAGATGAGGTTGAGGCGGTCGATCTCGACGTCTTTGGCGGCGATCAGCTTGGCCCAGTCGAAGGAGGGCAGCTGCGGTGTCCAGCCGAAGCCGACGGAATCGGCGAAGGCGTCGGCGAATTGTGCGCCGTAGACGAGCAGCTTCTTCGGCACGCAGCCGCGGATGACGCAGGTGCCGCCGACGCGGCTCTCCTCGCAGATGGCGACCCGCGCGCCGTAGGAGCCGGCGCGCCGCGAGGCGGCGACACCGCCCGAGCCGGCGCCGATGGTGAAGAGATCGAAATCGTATTTGTTGGGCATTCGATACAAGCCTCCGCAGCCTTACCGGAAAGTCGCGCCGGAAAGTCGCGCCGGAAAGCCGCGGGAGTGTGGCAGAGCCAGCCGGGTGACGGCAAGGCCGCATCCTCTCTAAACCAAAGCACTAGTGGGCTCATCCCGCACCGCTACCTTGGTCGCCTGCTAGGGCTAAAGGAGCTACACTTGTTTACGCACCAATCCTACCTCAGCGCAATGGCTTCGGGCCGTTGAGCGGCGCTAGTCTCCATGTGTGATCCCCATCAAGGCGATCATTGTTCAGATTGGAGGCCTCATGCTTTCGCGAAATTTCGCCCGTGCCGTCCTGCTCGTCCTCGCGATGGCTGCTTTCCAACCCGGCCCGGCGCGTGCCGCCAGCGATCCCGCCGGATTCATCGCCGATCTCAGCCAGCAGGCGATGGTGGTGCTGACCGCGCAATCGGAAGCCGAGCGCGAAGGGCAGTTCCGCACGCTCTTCGATACCGGCTTCGACGTGCCGGCCGTCGCCCGTTTTACCCTCGGCCGTTACTGGACGACGGCCAGCCCGGCCCAGCAGCAGGAATTCACCACGCTCTTCACCGCCTATATGGTCCATGTCTATGCAGTGCGCTTCAACGAGTTCACCGGCCAGCAATTCAAGGTGACGGGATCGCGCCCGGAGGGCGACGTCTCGACGCTGGTGACGAGCCAGCTCGGCAGCGACGGCAATCAGCCGGTCAAGATCGATTGGCGCGTCAAGAAGGTAGCAGACGGCTTCAAGATCGCCGACATCGTCGTCGAAGGCATCAGCATGGTAGTCACCCAGCGCCAGGAGTTCAGCGCCGTGATCCAGCGCGGCGGCGGCGATATCGAAGCGCTGCTCAAGCCCATGCGCGCCAAGGTGCGCCAGAGCTGAGCTGTGGCGCGGCGATTGTCGCACCCGCCGGACTGAGCTAGCGTTCCTTTCGCGATCGGGTGCCGTGGCGCGATCTGCCCGACAGCTACGGCCCCGTACGACCTGCTACAATCGCTTCGTTCGCTGGCGGCGGGCTCGCGCGCGCAATTTGGTCGAACGGTTCTTCAACAAGATCAAGCAATATCGGCGCATCGCAACCCGCTATGATAAACTTGCGGTCAACTACCTCGCCGTCGTCAAACTCGCATCTATCCGGATTTGGCTACGCGCTTATGAGTCCACACCCGAGGCTTCGCCCATACTCAGGGCGATATTGGTCCGGATGACGCTCTCCGAGATAAAGATCGGATTCGCGCGCCGCAGGTTGGGCGCGCGTGTCGGCCATTCGTGTACTTGCTCGTATATGCCGAACAAAAGGTAATTCTTTTCCTCCAAGAAACTGGTGAGGATGTCGAGCCCGACATGTCGCTTGTTTCGCCCGTTCATCCCGCATTCGGCTTCGATCACGTCCACCTGTTGGCTGCGCAACATGGTTTCCGCCCCTTTCAGGACATCGAGATCTGCGCCCTCGGTATCGATCTTGAGGTAGTTGATGCGCTCGATGCCGCGGTCCTGACAGAACCGATCGAGGGTTTCGACAGCGACTTGCTCGACCGGCGTGTCCCGGGAGACGGTCGCATCGTCCGCCCGTCTGCGCAGGAAGAACATCTCGGAGATGCCTTCGAGGACCATCGTCCCGAGCCCGCTTTGCGCACCGAGGGCCACCTTGAATGTCTCGATGTTCTCGTAACCGCGCACCTGCCTTTCGAGCTGACGATACGTCGCGTCCACAGGCTAGAAGCAATGGATTTTCGCGTCAGGAAAATTTGCCTGAAAGCTTCGCGCCGACTGGCCGACATTGGCGCCCACATCGAAGACGGTGCTGACGTGGAGATTGGGCAACGAGTTCTCGATGTCGGCGAAGCGATCGATGCCGCGCGGCAGCCTGCGATAGATATGGGTGCCGGTGAGTCTCTCGAAGAGCCGTCTGAGCGTCCGCTTGGGGTCCGCCAGAGCTGACGGCAAACGGGGCGCGAGCCGAAAAGCAGCGGACCCGGACGGCCAGCCCGGCATACCCGTCTGCGGCGGTGTCGATAGCCGTAGGCCACGCATCATCCCATGATCCCCGCGATCCCATCTAGGAAGCGGGGAAGGTGGCAAGATTGGGCTGCATGCGGCGTGACTTAATTGTGCTTTTTTCGCCTACCGAAGGTCGATCCGGAAAGCCGAGTGCTTGTGGACGTCGCGCTGAAGCCCTCCCTCCTTCAGCGACAGGCAGACCGACTCCACCACATACTGGTAGGCGACGATGTCATCGATCCCAAGATCGTTGAAATCCGTGAACACCCATGGGTTCGGCAGCATGTGGTGCGGATAGAAATAATAGAGATTCTCGCTCTTCACCGCGGGATGCCGGCGCATCCGCCGATCGGTATCGAGCACCATGCTCTTGACGGCATCGAGACTGACGCCGCTATCCTGATGCGGGACGGTCTGAGGGTCGCAGGTCCGCGCGTCCTGCCAGGATTTGGCATCCCGGCTGTTGCCGGCGAGCCGGAATTTGAAGTGATCGTCGGGAATGTACATCGCAGCCTGTGCGATCGTGTAGGAATAGATGCCGAAATAGTTCGACGGCACGACAATCTCGCGGTTGTCGCTGGTGATCGCATAGAATTGCGGGCTAACCAGCTTGCCGCTGTCGAGCCAGCCGAGATAGTTCGTGTAGAAGACGTAGTGGCCGAACAGCGCGGTCGCCGCCATGACGATCTTCATGGCCGGCGTGAAGCCGCCGCGCGGCAGCGAAGACGCCGCCGCCACGATCACCAGATTCACCGCGATCCAGAAGAAGAACAGCGCGCCGAGCGTGAAATAGACGCCGGTATGGAAGAGATCGAACAACAGGCAGAAGGCCGACAGAATGGGCGCCGAGAGCGCGGCCAGCGGCGCCAGAAGCTGCAGCAAGAGGACGATCGCGTTCAGGAAGGGCTGCCCGCCGATGATGCCGTCCCAGACCGATTGCAGCAGATGTGGCCAGAGCGCGAGCGGATTGTCCCCGCGCTCGAGCCCGAGCACGATCGCCGTCTGGGTCGGGTTCTGCAGTATCCAGGTCAGCGGATCGTCGCCGCCGACGCGTATCTTCATCGCCCCCGACCAGAAATAGCTGCCGAGATGGGCGCCGACGGCGCAGGCCCAGATCAGGCCGAAGGCCCGCTTTCGCGTGGCCTCGGCGCCTTCCGTGCCGACGAGCAGCGAGCCGAGCGCCGGAAACCGCTCCAGCGTCCACGGCGAGGTGACGCAGATCACAATCAATGTCCCGATCGTGCTGAAATATCCGACATCGAGCATGCCGAGATAGTCGGTATCGCTGACGGCGATGCCCGAGAGCGTTCCGATCAGCTCGCGCCAGCCGACATAGTAGAGAAACAGCGGAACCAGAAAGGAGGGGCGCCATATCGCTGCGGTGCCGGCGACGACGCCGAGGATGGCCGCATAGCGGAAATACAGTGTCGGCCCTTGATCGCCGAACAGGATGTTCGCCGGTCCCGGAAACGGGCCGAACGCGTCAAACAGCACTTGGACGAATACGATGATTCCGATGCCGCGCATGGTTATCCGCAGCGGCGCCGACATGTCCTGATAGCGGATCGAGATGAAGGCGAAAGCGGCGGCGAAAGCGGCGAGGACGGCGAGGAACGACCAGAGCTCCGACGCCCTGCCGAGATGCGTCATCGAATGGCGCGAAACGGCGAAGCCGACGATCGACACGGCGAGGAGGAGCAGCGG
>DATAQP010000295.1:0-12414 GCA_036264595.1 Allostellaceae bacterium | reverse complement strand
CGCGTCAAGAACCGCAACGTCGTCATCAACTCGAGCGGCGTGCCCGTCGTCATGGGCCGCAACTGCGAGATGGTGCTGCTCGACGATGCCGGCCGCGAGAAGGCCCGGCATCGTGTGCCCTATGGCGCCAAGCTGCTGGCCGATGACGGCGCCACCGTCGCCAAGGCCCAGAAGCTGGCGGAATGGGACCCCTACACCATTCCGATCATCACCGAGCGGGACGGCATCGCGCATTACATCGACCTCACCGAGGGGCTCTCGGTGCGCGAGGTCGTCGACGAGGCGACCGGAATCTCGTCCAAGGTCGTCATCGACTGGAAGCAGCAGCCGCGCGGCAACGATTTGAAGCCTCGCATCACGCTGCGCGACAAGAAGGGCGAGGTCCTTACCCTCGCCAACGGCATGGAGGCCCGTTACTTCATGTCGGTCGACGCCATCCTGTCAGTGGAGAACGGGGCCGAGGTCAAGGCCGGCGACGTCCTCGCGCGCATCCCGCGCGAATCGTCGAAGACGCGCGACATCACCGGCGGTCTGCCGCGGGTCGCCGAGCTGTTCGAGGCGCGCAAGCCCAAGGATTTCGCCATCATCAGCGAGATCGACGGCCGCGTCGAGTTCGGCAAGGACTACAAGACCAAGCGCCGCATCCTCGTCGTGCCGAGCGAAGAGGGCAAGACGCCGGTCGAGTACCTCATCCCGAAGGGCAAGCATATCAGCGTGCAGGAGGGCGATTACGTGCAGCGGGGCGACTTGCTGATGGACGGCAACCCGGTGCCGCACGACATCCTGCGCGTCCTCGGCGTCGAGGCGCTGGCCAACTACCTGATCAACGAGATCCAGGAGGTCTACCGGCTGCAGGGCGTCAAGATCAACGACAAGCACATCGAGGTGATCGTCCGCCAGATGCTGCAGAAGGTCGAGGTCGAGGACCCGGGCGAGACGACCTACCTGACCGGCGAGCAGGCCGACCGCGCCGAGTTCGAGGCGGTCAACCACAAGGCGGCGGGCGAGAAGCTGCGTCTGGCCACCGCCCATCCGGTGCTGCAGGGCATCACCAAGGCCAGCCTGCAGACCGGCTCGTTCATCTCGGCGGCCTCCTTCCAGGAGACCACCCGGGTGCTCACCGAGGCCGCAGTCTCGGGCCGCATCGACCAGCTCAACGGCTTGAAGGAGAACGTTATTGTCGGCCGTCTCATCCCGGCCGGCACGGGCTCGGTGATGGCTCGCTGGCGCGAGGTCGCGGCGAGCCGCGATCGCGAGATGGAGGCCGTCACGGCGGAGAACGACCGCGTCGCCGAGGAGGCGCTCGCGGCCGAGAAGAAGACCGCCTGATAGCGGCCGCTCGCTTATTCCCGACCCTCTCCCGCCCAGCGGGAGACGGCGGGTCTAAGAGAGTTAAGAAAACCCGCCAAAGCGCTTGACGGGGTAGAAGCGCCTCACTAGTATCCGCGCACTTTTCAAGGGGCTGGCCGTAGGAGGCCACCTAGACGCAGCCCTTCTTCCTCTTTTCGTGGCACGGCACCGTGCGAGACGGTGCGTTGAAAACGGGCAGGTCTGCCAAATCCACTTTGCGCCGGCGATACGGTGTCGTATCGCGGGCGCTGGCGTTTGGCGGGATATTCGATTGATGGGGTATGTGACGGATGCCGACGATTAACCAGCTTATCCGCAACCCGCGCGTGCCGCAGGTCGCGCGCAACAAGGTGCCGGCCCTGCAGGCCAGCCCGCAGAAGCGTGGCGTCTGCACGCGCGTCTATACGACGACGCCGAAGAAGCCGAACTCGGCGCTGCGCAAGGTCGCGCGCGTGCGGCTGACCAACGGTTTCGAGGTGACGAGCTATATCCCCGGCGAGGGCCACAACCTGCAGGAGCATTCGGTGGTGCTGATCCGCGGCGGCCGCGTCAAGGATCTGCCCGGCGTGCGCTATCACATCATCCGCGGCACTCTCGACACGCAGGGCGTCAAGGACCGCCGCCAGCGTCGCTCGAAATACGGCGCCAAGCGGCCGAAGTAGGAGATCACGAGATGTCGCGTCGTCGTGCCGCTGTAAAGCGTGAAGTCCTGCCGGACGCCAAGTTCGGCGATCATATCGTCACCAAGTTCATCAATTGCCTGATGTACCAGGGCAAGAAGGCGGCTGCCGAGACCATCGTCTACGGCGCCCTCGAGCGCATCTCCAAGCGCGGCGGGCAGGATGCGCTGCGCGTCTTCCACGAGGCGCTGACCAATGTCCGCCCTGCCGTCGAGGTCCGCTCGCGGCGGGTCGGCGGCGCGACCTACCAGGTTCCCGTCGAGGTGCGTCCCGATCGCAGCCAAGCGCTGGCGATCCGCTGGCTGATCAGCACGGCGCGCGGCCGCTCCGAGAACACCATGGAAGAGCGTCTGTCGGGCGAGATCAGCGATGCCGCGCAGAACCGCGGCGCCGCGGTGAAGAAGCGCGAGGACACCCATCGCATGGCCGATGCAAACAAGGCGTTCTCGCATTACCGCTGGTAGAATTCAGGATTTAATCGAGGCCCGCTGGGCTTCCGGAGTTCGTTATGGCACGCACGACCCCTCTCGATCGTTATCGCAATATCGGCATCATGGCGCACATCGATGCCGGTAAGACGACAACGACCGAGCGCATCCTTTACTACACCGGCCGGTCCTACAAGATCGGCGAGGTCCATGAAGGCACGGCCACCATGGACTGGATGGAGCAGGAGCAAGAGCGCGGCATCACCATCACCTCGGCCGCGACGACCTGTTTCTGGAACGACCACCGCATCAACATCATCGACACGCCCGGCCACGTCGACTTCACCATCGAGGTCGAGCGTTCGCTGCGCGTCCTCGACGGCGCCGTCACCGTGTTCGACAGCGTCGCCGGCGTCGAGCCGCAATCCGAGACGGTGTGGCGCCAGGCCGACAAATACGGCGTGCCGCGCATCTGCTTCGTCAACAAGATGGACCGCATCGGCGCCAATTTCTTCCGCTGCGTCGACATGATCGTCGATCGCCTCGGCGCGCTGCCGCTGGTCTGCCAGCTGCCGATCGGCGTCGAGAGCGATTTCGTCGGCGTCATCGATCTCGTCACCATGAAAGCGATCATCTGGAAGGATGAGACGCTCGGCGCTCAGTTCGACATCCGCGACATCCCGGCAGAGATGGCGGCGCAGGCCGCCGAGTACCGCTCCAAGCTGGTCGAATCGGCGGTCGAGCAGGACGATGTCGCCCTCGAAGCCTATCTCGGCGGCGAGGAGCCCGATATCGAGACGCTGAAGCGCTGCATCCGCAAGGGTACGGTGACCTCGAAATTCGTCCCCGTGATCTGCGGCTCGGCGTTCAAGAACAAGGGCGTGCAGCCGCTGCTCGACGCCGTCGTCGATTATCTGCCGGCGCCGACCGACGTGCCGGCGATCAACGGCGTCAAGGTCGGCAGCGACGAACCGGTCGTCCGCCGCAGCTCGGATGACGAGCCGTTCTCGGGCCTCGCCTTCAAGATCATGACCGATCCGTTCGTCGGCTCACTGACCTTCGTGCGCGTCTATTCCGGCGTCGTGCAGACCGGCTCGCAGGTCATGAACAGCGTCAAGGACAACAAGGAGCGCGTCGGCCGCATGCTGGCGATGCATGCCAACCATCGCGAGGACATCAAAGAGGCGCGCGCCGGCGACATCGTCGCCTTTGCCGGTCTCAAGAACACGACCACCGGCGACACGCTCTGCGATCCGAGCGCGCCGGTCATTCTCGAGCGTATGGAGTTCCCCGAGCCGGTCATCGAGATCGCCGTCGAGCCGAAGACCAAGGGCGACCAGGAGAAGATGGGCCAGGCGCTCGCCCGCCTCGCCACCGAGGACCCGTCCTTCCGCGTCTCCGTCGACCACGAGAGCGGCCAGACCGTGATCAAGGGGATGGGCGAGCTCCATCTCGAGATCATCGTCGATCGCATGAAGCGCGAGTTCAAGGTCGACGCCAATGTCGGCGCCCCCCAGGTCGCCTATCGCGAGACCATCACCCGGGTGGCCGAGGTCGACTACACCCACAAGAAGCAGACTGGCGGCTCCGGTCAGTTCGCCCGCGTCAAGATCCGCTTCGAGCCGGAGCAGCCGGGCTTCGGCTTCGAGTTCAAGAGCGCGGTCGTCGGCGGCAACGTGCCCAAGGAATACATCCCCGGCGTCAAGAAGGGCATCAAGGGCTCGCTCGACAACGGCGTGCTCGCCGGTTTCCCGGTCATCGATTTCCGCGCCGTGCTCTATGACGGCGCCTATCACGACGTCGATTCGAGCGTCCTCGCCTTCGAGATCGCGGCGCGTGCCGCCTTCAAGGAAGGCATCATGAAGGCTGCGCCGAAGCTGCTCGAGCCGGTGATGAAGGTCGAGGTGGTGACGCCGCGCGACTATATGGGCGACGTTATCGGCGACTTGAATTCCCGGCGCGGGCGGATCACCGGGCAGGATCAGCGCGGCAATGCCGAGGTGATCAATGCCATGGTGCCCCTCGCCAACATGTTCGGCTACGTCAATACCTTGCGCTCGATGAGCCAGGGTCGTGCGCAGTACACGATGCATTTCGATCACTATGAGCAAGTCCCTCAGGCGGTCGCGGACGAAGTCCGCGCCAAGATGGCCTGAGCGGATTAACGGGAGAAAAAAGCCATGGCGAAGGCGAAGTTTGAGCGGACGAAGCCGCATTGCAACATCGGGACGATTGGCCATGTGGATCATGGCAAGACGTCGTTGACGGCTGCGATCACGAAGGTTCTGGCGGAGACCGGGGGGGCGACCTATACGGCGTACGATCAGATCGACAAGGCGCCGGAGGAGAAGGCGCGCGGCATCACGATCTCGACGGCGCATGTGGAGTACGAGACGCTGAAGCGTCATTACGCGCATGTCGACTGCCCTGGCCATGCGGATTACGTGAAGAACATGATCACGGGCGCGGCGCAGATGGACGGGGCGATCCTGGTTGTGTCGGCGGCGGACGGTCCGATGCCGCAGACGCGCGAGCACATCCTGTTGGCGCGCCAAGTCGGCGTTCCGTCGCTGGTGGTGTTCTTGAACAAGGTCGACATGGTGGACGATCCGGAGCTTCTGGAGCTGGTCGAGCTCGAGGTCCGCGAGCTTTTGTCGAGCTATCAGTTCCCGGGCGACGAGATCCCGATCGTCAAGGGCTCGGCGCTGATGGCGCTGGAGGGCAAGAACGCGGAGCAGGGTCACGACGCGATCTTGAAGCTGATGGAGGCTGTCGACAGCTACATCCCGCAGCCCGAGCGGGCGATCGACCGTCCGTTCCTGATGCCGATCGAGGACGTGTTCTCGATCTCGGGTCGCGGCACGGTTGTGACGGGTCGGGTCGAGCGCGGCGTCATCAAGGTCGGCGAGGAGGTCGAGATCGTCGGCCTGAAGGCGACGACGAAGACGGTTGTGACGGGCGTCGAGATGTTCCGCAAGCTCTTGGATCAGGGTCAGGCGGGCGACAATATCGGGGCGCTGCTGCGCGGCACGAAGCGCGAGGAGGTCGAGCGCGGCCAGGTTCTGGCAGCGCCGGGGTCGATCACGCCGCACACGCATTTCCAGTGCGAGGCGTACATCCTGACCAAGGAGGAGGGCGGCCGTCATACGCCGTTCTTCGCGAATTACCGTCCGCAGTTCTACTTCCGCACGACGGATGTGACGGGGACGGTCGTTCTGCCGGCGGGTACGGAGATGGTTATGCCGGGCGACAACATCTCGATGGAGGTGCAGCTGATCGCGCCGATCGCGATGGACGAGGGTCTGCGCTTCGCCATCCGCGAGGGCGGCCGCACCGTCGGCGCCGGCGTCGTCGCAAAGATCATCAAGTAGCAAACGCGTAACAGACTTACGCGAGCGATCAGGGTTGGTGTGGCGGCTGGTCGCTCGCGGAAAAAGGAAACGAAAATGGACAGCCAGAATATCCGGATCCGCCTCAGGGCGTACGATCATCGTGTGCTCGACCAGTCGACGAGCGAGATCGTCAGCACGGCCAAGCGCACCGGCGCGCGCGTGCGCGGTCCGATCCCGTTGCCGACCAAGATTGAGAAATTCACCGTCCTGCGTTCGCCGCATATCGACAAAAAGTCGCGCGAGCAGTTCGAGATCAGAACCCACAAGCGCGTGCTCGACATCGTCGATCCGACGCCACAGACGGTCGATGCGCTGATGAAGCTCGATCTCGCCGCCGGCGTCGATGTCGAGATCAAGCTCTAAGGACGCCATCATGCGAACCGGACTCATCGCCCAAAAGATCGGCATGACCCGAATCTTCAACGACGAGGGCAATCACGTGCCCGTCACCGTGCTGAAGGTCGACAACTGCCAGGTCGTCGCCGTGCGCACGCAGGAGAAGGACGGCTATACCGCGGTCCAGCTCGGCGTCGGCGCCGCCAAGGTGAAGAATATCGGCAAGGCAATGCGCGGCCATTTCGCTAAGGCCAAGGTCGAGCCGAAGAGCTGGATCGTCGAATTCCGCGTCCCGCAGGATGCGCTGATCGATGTCGGCGCCGAACTCTCGGCCGAGCATTTCGTCGCCGGCCAGTTCGTCGACGTCGTCGGCACCACCATCGGCAAGGGCTTCGCCGGCGGCATGAAGCGCCATCATTTCGGTGGCCTGCGCGCGAGTCACGGCGTCTCGGTGTCGCATCGCAGCCTGGGCTCGACCGGGCAACGCCAGGATCCTGGCAAGACCTTCAAGGGCAAGAAGATGGCCGGCCATCTCGGCGACGTCCGGGTGACGACGCAGAATCTGCGCATCGTTTCGACCGATGCCGAGCGCGGCCTCATCATGGTGCGCGGCGCGGTGCCGGGCAGCGATGGCGGCTACGTTCTGATCAAGGATGCGGTGAAGCGCAAGGCGCCGAAGGACCTGCCGTTCCCCGCGGCGATCCGACGCCAGGCCGAGGCGGCTGCGCCCGCCGAGGCGCCGAGCACTGATACGCCGACGACGGGGGCGGGAGCCGAATAATGAAACTCACGATGAAGAACCTGGACAACCAGGATGCCGGCGAGATCGAGCTCAGCGATGACGTCTTCGGCGTCGCCGTCCGTCCCGACATCCTGGCGCGCATGGTCAACTGGCAGCTCGCCAAGCGGCGCGCCGGCACGCACAAGACCAAGGGCATCAGCGACATCCAGGGCACCACGAAGAAGCCGTTCAAGCAGAAGGGTGGCGGTCGCGCCCGGCAGGGCAGCCTGCGCTCGCCACAGTTCCGCGGCGGTGCCGTGATCTTCGGCCCGGTCGTGCGCAGCCATGCGTTCGGCCTGCAGAAGAAGGTTCGTCGCCTCGCCCTCAAGACGGCGCTCTCGGCCAAGCAGGCCGAGGGCAAGCTCATCGTCCTCGAGACGGCGCATGTCGACGAGGCGAAGACCAAGCTGCTCGGCGCGCGTCTCGCCAAGTTCGGCTGGGACTCGGTGCTCATCATCGACGGCCCGGTGGTCGACGAGAATTTCGCCCGTGCCGCGCGCAACCTGCCCAAGGTCGACGTGCTGCCGCAGCAGTGCGCCAATGTTTACGACATCCTGCGCCGCGACATGCTCGTGCTGACGCGCGATGCGGTGCAACACCTGGAGGCTCGGCTGAAATGAGCAGGTTTCGCGTCATTCGGGCGGCGAAGACGACGCTCTCGCGCGAAGAGATGTACGCGCTCGTCCGCTCGCCGGTGATCACAGAGAAGTCGACGGCCGCCTCGGAGCACAGCCAGGTCACCTTCCGGGTGCCGCTGACCGCCACCAAGCGCGAGGTCAAGGCGGCGGTCGAAGGGCTGTTCAAGGTCAAGGTGAACGCCGTCAACACCATCCGCGTGATGGGCAAGGTGAAGCTCTTCCGCGGCCGGGTCGGCCAGCGCTCCGACTACAAGAAAGCGATCGTGACGCTCGCCGAGGGCGAGAAGATCGACATCACGACAGGCATTTGACGGCGGGAATCTGATCGATGGCCTTAAAGACATTCAAGCCGACGACGCCTTCGCAGCGGCAGCTCGTCATCGTCGACCGCAGCGAGCTGTGGAAGGGCGAGCCGGTCAAGGCGCTGACCGAGGGTCTGCGCAAGCACGGCGGGCGCAACAACACCGGTCGCATCACGCTGCGCCATCGCGGTGGCGGCGCCAAGCGGCGCTATCGCGTCATCGACTTCAAGCGCGGCAAGTACGATGTCGTCGCGACGGTCGAGCGGCTCGAATATGACCCGAACCGCACGGCGTTCATCGCCCTCATCAAATACGAGGACGGCGAGCAGTCCTACATCCTGGCGCCGCAACGCCTCAAGGCGGGCGACAAGGTGGTGGCCGGCGAGAAGGTCGACGTCAAGCCGGGCAATGCCATGCCGATGAAGAACATGCCGGTCGGCACGATCGTCCATAATGTCGAGATGAAGCCCGGCAAGGGCGGCCAGATGGCGCGCGCCGCCGGCACCTACGCGCAGCTCGTCGGCCGTGACGCCGGCTACGCACTGCTGCGTCTCTCCTCCGGCGAGGTGCGTATGGTGCGCGCCGATTGCCGCGCCACCGTCGGTGCGGTGTCGAACCCGGATCAGCAGAACATCGTCATCGCCAAGGCGGGGCGCCAACGTTGGCTCGGCCATCGCCCGACGGTCCGCGGCGTCGCCATGAACCCGATCGACCATCCGCATGGCGGCGGCGAAGGCCGCACCTCGGGCGGCCGCCACCCGGTGACCCCGTGGGGCAAGCCAACCAAGGGCAAGAAGACTCGCCACAACAAGGCGACTGACCGCTACATCGTGCGCCGGCGCAACAAGAAGTAACGGAGACCGCAAGTGGCACGCTCGATATGGAAGGGGCCGTTCATCGACGGCTACCTCTTGAAAAAGGCCGAGAAGTCGCGCGCTTCCGGGCGCAACGAGATCATCAAGACGTGGTCGCGGCGCTCGACGATCTTCCCGCAATTCGTCGGCCTGACCTTTGGCGTCTATAACGGCCACAAGTTCATCCCGGTGCTGGTCACCGAGAACATGGTCGGTCACAAGCTCGGCGAGTTCGCGCCGACGCGGACCTTCTACGGCCATGCCGCCGACAAGAAGGCGAAGAGGGCTTAAGGCGATGAGCAAGCAAAGCGCACCCCGCCATCTCGACGAGACCGAAGCCAAGGCGTTCCTGCGCGTCGTCAGCGTCAGTGCGCGCAAGCTCAACCTCGTCGCCCAGAGCATCCGCGGCAAGAGCGCGGCGAGCGCGCTCGCCGAGCTCACCTTCTCGCCACGCCGCGTCGCCGAGGACGTCAAGAAGGTGCTGCAGGCGGCGATCGCCAATGCCGAGAACAACCATCAGCTCGACGTCGACCGGCTCTTCGTCAAGGAGGCGACGGTGGGCCGCGCCTTCGCGATGAAGCGCTTCCATGCGCGCGGCCGCGGTCGTGCCGGACGGGTCGAGAAGTATTTCAGCAATCTCACCGTGATCGTGCGCGAGCGCACCGAAGAAGCGACGGCGGAGTAGGAGAGACATTATGGGTCAAAAGGTCCACCCGGCCGGCTTGCGCCTCGGCATCAACCGCACCTGGGACTCGCGGTGGTTCGCGCGGCGCGACTACAGCACGCTGCTGCACGAGGATCTCAAGCTGCGCAAGTTTCTTATCGAGCGCCTGGCGCAGGCCGGGGTCAGCCGCATCGTCATCGAGCGCGCCGCCAAGAAGACCCGCATCACCATCCATTCGGCGCGGCCCGGCGTGGTCATCGGCAAGAAGGGCGCCGACATCGAGAAGCTGCGCACCGACATCGCCAAGATGACCAAGAGCGAGGTCAGCCTCAACATCGTCGAGATCCGCAAGCCCGAGATCGACGCCAAGCTGATCGCCGACGGCATCGCCCAGCAGCTCGAGCGCCGCGTTGCCTTCCGTCGCGCCATGAAGCGCGCCGTGCAATCGGCGATGCGCCTCGGCGCCGGCGGCATCCGCATCAACTGCTCCGGCCGTCTCGGCGGCGCCGAGATCGCGCGCATGGAGTGGTACCGCGAGGGCCGCGTGCCGCTGCACACGCTGCGCGCCGATGTCGATTTCGGCTATGGCCGCGCCAACACCACCTACGGCACGTGCGGCGTCAAGGTCTGGGTCTTCAAGGGCGAGATCCTGGCGCACGATCCGATGGCGCAGGACAAGCGCGCCGCCGAGGCGCAGCCGACCGGCGGCGACCGCGGCCGTCGGCCGGACGCGGCCTAAGGTCGGATTAGGAAAGAGGTCGCAACACCATGCTTAGTCCGAAGCGTACCAAATACCGCAAGGGCCACAAGGGGCGCATCCACGGCCTCGCCAAGGGCGGCACGACGCTGAATTTCGGCTCGTACGGCCTCAAGGCGTCGGAGCCGGGCCGCGTCTCGGCCCGCCAGATCGAGGCGGCGCGGCGCGCCATCACCCGCCACATCCGCCGCATCGGCCGTGTCTGGATCCGCATCTTCCCGGACGTGCCGGTGTCGCAGAAGCCGGCCGAGGTGCGCATGGGCAGCGGCAAGGGTACGCCCGAGTTCTGGGTCTGCCGGGTCAAGCCCGGGCGGATCATGTTCGAGCTCGACGGCGTCCCGGCATCTTTGGCGCGCGAGGCTTTCGATCTTGCCGCGGCCAAGCTGCCGATCGGCACGCGTTTCGTCACCAGGCTCGGCGAGGAGGCATCGGCATGAAGGCGTCAGACATCAGACCGAAGACCGCCGACGAGCTCAAGCAGCAGGTCGAGGATCTCAGCAAGGAGGCCTTCAACCTGCGCTTCCAGCGCGCGAGCGGCCAGCTCGAGAACACAGCGCGCGTGCGCCAGGTTCGTCGCGACATCGCGCGCATCAAGACCATCCTGGGCGAGCGCGCCCGCACGACCGCCTCGTAGGAGTAGGAAAAGAAGTCATGCCGAAACGCGTCCTGCAGGGTGTGGTCGTCAGCGATGCCTGCGACAAGACGATCGTCGTTCGCGTCGAGCGCCGCGTCATGCACCCGGTCTACAAGAAGTTCATCATGCGCTCGAAGAAATACGCGGCGCATGACGAGAAGAACGTCCACAAGACCGGCGACGTTGTGCGCATCGAGGAGAGCAAGCCGATTTCCAAGCGCAAGCGCTGGATCGTGCTCGCCGCCGATGCCACATCCTCCGCCGCCGCGCCTGTTCCTGCTGGGAAAGGTTGATCTGCCATGATCCAGATGCAGACCAATCTCGACGTCGCCGACAATTCCGGCGCGCGCCGCGTCCAGTGCATCAAGGTGCTGGGCGGCTCGCATCGCCGGACGGCGACGGTCGGCGACATCATCGTCGTCTCGGTCAAGGAGGCGATCCCGCGCGGCCGCGTAAAGAAGGGCGACGTCCATCAGGCGGTGATCGTGCGCACGGCGAAGGAGATTCGCCGGCCGGATGGCAGCGCCATCCGCTTCGATCGTAACGCGGCGGTGCTCATCAACAAGCAGGGCGAGCCGATCGGCACGCGCATCTTCGGACCGGTGACGCGCGAGCTGCGCGCCCGCAAGTTCATGAAGATCGTCTCGCTCGCGCCCGAAGTGCTGTGACCCGGGATCGATTGACATGAGAAAAGCGAAGATCAAGAAGGGCGACAAGGTGGTCGTCATCGCCGGCAAGGACAAGGGCAAGACCGGCGAGGTCCTGCGCGTCCTGCCCAAGGACAGCCGCGTCCTCGTCCAGGGCGTCAACATGGTCAAGCGCCATACCCGTCCCGCCATGGGCCAGCCCGGCGGCATCGTCGAGAAGGAAGCCATGCTTCACATCTCGAACGTCGCGCATATCGATCCCAAGAGCGACAAGCCGACCCGCATCGGCTTCAAGACGCTCGACGGCCGCAAAGTCCGCTTCGCCAGGAAGTCCGGCGAAGTTCTCGACGCATGAGAGTGCAATCATGACGCGCCTGCAAGATCACTACGAGAAAGTCGTCCGCCCGGCCCTGATCAAGGAGTTCGGCTACAAGAACCCCATGCAGTGCCCGCGCCTTGAGAAGATCGTCGTCAACATGGGCGTCGGCGAGGCGGTGCAGGACGGCAAGAAGGTGGACGCCGCCGTCGGCGACCTCACCCTGATCACCGGCCAGAAGCCGGTGGTCACGCGCGCCAAGAAATCGATCGCCACCTTCAAGCTGCGCGAGAACATGCCCATCGGCTGCAAGGTGACGCTGCGCCGCCAGCGCATGTTCGAGTTTCTCGACCGGCTGGTGAATATCGCCTTGCCGCGCGTGCGCGATTTCCGTGGCGTCTCGGCGAAGAGTTTCGACGGGCGCGGCAACTACGCCCTCGGCCTCAAGGAGCAGCTCGTATTTCCTGAGGTCGATTACGACAAGATCGACCAAGTCCGGGGCATGGATATCGTCATCGTGACGACCGCGAAGACCGATGCAGAGGCGAAAGCCCTCCTGCGCGGCTTCGACATGCCGTTCGCCAATTGATCCCGGGGTTCTAGCCAATGGCAAAGAAGAGCTCAATCAACAAGAA
>DATAQP010000278.1:0-2683 GCA_036264595.1 Allostellaceae bacterium | reverse complement strand
ACTGATCCCGCCGACTCGCGACTGGTGCGCCGCGTCCGCCAGCTCGCCGAAGACGTCGAGCTGAAGCTGGTCGGCGGCGGCATTGCCGATGCGCACCGGGAGCGATCCCTCATAGCCGGTGAGCCACGGCACCCGCCACTCGGCGAGACGGCGCTCGCCGCCGACGCCGTACATGATCTGGATCTGCGACGGGCTTCCGGCCGCCGCGCGCAGCAGCCAGTCGCGCCACGATTTGGCCTCGTCGTAATAGCCGGTATTCATCAGCACGAGCAGGGTGAGGGTCGCATCGCGCAGCCAGCAAAAGCGGTAATCCCAGTTGCGCTGACCGCCGAGCTGCTCGGGCAGGGAGGTGGTGGGGGCGGCGACGAGCCCGCCGGTCGGCAGATAGGTCAAGGCCTTGAGGGTGATCAGCGAGCGGTTGACGGCCTCGTCGAACGAGCCGGTGCCGGCATGTCGTTTCGTCCATCCCGTCCAGAAGGAAGCGGTCTCGGCGAGCGCCGCCTCAGGATCGACGGCATCCGGCACCGCGAGGTGGGAGGGACCATAGGTGAGCACGAAGGGAATCGTCAGCCCGGAAGCGACGATGAACTCGCCCTGCGTCGTCAGATTCTCGCCGCGCAGCTCGACCGGCGTGCGCAGCGCCACCATGTCCGGTCCGGCGATCGCGCGAAGCACGCCGTCATCCGAGCGCGTGACCCACGGGACGTTGGCGCCGTAATCGAAGCGGATGATCAATTCGGTGCGCATCCGGACGCTACCGCTCTTGCCGATCACCAGCCGCACGACCGCCGAGGGATAGTCCGGCGATTTCGGACCGGACACCGGCATGAAATCGACCAACGTCACGCTGCCCTCGGCGGTGACGAACTCGGTCTCGAGAATGAGCGTGTTCTCGCGATAGCGCCGGGTAATTCGCGGCTTGGGATAGGCCGGTGCGATCAGCCAGCGCCCGTTCTTGGCGCTGCCGAGCAGGGCGGCGAACACGGCGCCGGAATCGAAGCGCGGCCAGCACAGCCAATCGAGCGAACCGTCCCGCGCGATCAGCGCGGCAGTGCGGAAATCGCCGATCAGGGCGTAGTGCTCAATCGGCGAGGCCATGCTCAGCCACCCTCGGCGAAGCAGGGATAGAGCGTCATCCCGCCATCGACGAAGAGCGTCGCCCCGACCACGTAGTCGGACTCGTCGGAAGCCAGCCAGACTGCCGCACGCGCGACATCGTCGGGCTCGCCGATGCGCTTATAGGGCACCAGCGTCATCAGCGCCTCGTAGGCCTGCGGCGTCTGCCAGGCCGCCGTGTTGATCGGCGTGCGGATGGCGCCCGGGGCGATGGCGTTGACGCGGATACCGGCCGGCGCGACCTCCTGCGCCAGAGTCTGCATCATCAGCATGACGCCTCCCTTGGAGGCGGCGTAGTTGGCATGGCCGCCCCAGGGAATGACCTGATGGACCGAGCTCACGCAGATGATCTTGCCGGCGGCGCACGAGGTCGCCGGCACGATGCCGCGGCGGCGGAACTCGCGGATCGCCTCGCGGGCGCAAAGGAACTGCCCGGTGAGGTTGACGCCGATCACGGTATTCCACTGGTCGAGCGTCATCTGGTGGAAGGCGGCATCACGCTGCAACCCGGCATTGTTGATCAGGATGTCGATCGTTCCGAATTCGTCGATCATCCGCCGGAACATCGCCTGTACCTCGGATTCCTGCGAAACGTCGGCCTGCTGCGCATAGGATTTGACGCCCTCCTCGCGGATCGCCGCCACCACCTCCTCGGCCGGCGCCGCGTTGCCGACGTAGTTGACGACGACATCCGCCCCGGCGGCGCCGAGCGCCAGCGCTGTGGCACGGCCGAGGCCCGAGCTGGCGCCCGTCACCAGCGCCTTCTGCCCGGCGAGCACGCGCGCGGCCGGGCGCGCGGCGGACGAGGGTCCGGCGACTTGTGTGCTTGGTGCTGGAGCCATGCGTCTTCTCCTCTGCGGGGATTCCCCGAGGTCAACGCCGCGAGGGCGCGGTTTAAGCCGTCGCACGCGAGGGTTTGCGCGGCTTTGCGGCGGATTGCCGCGGTCCGGCCGGGAGCAGCGCAGCGAGCTCGGCGGCGAAGGCGTCGTCCAAAGGTTCGTCGAGCAGCAGCCGGTACCACATAGCGCCGTAGATCGCCGCCACCGCCGCCGCGCGCAGCTTGGCATCCGGCATGCGCTGCGCCAAGAGGCGCCTCAGCGCCTCGCGCCTGGGCTCGATCAGCCGCTCGCGCAGCATGTGGGTGAGCGCGGGATCGTATTGCGCCTCTGCCATGAGATGGCGCAGGGCGTGGCCGGACCGGGCGAGCACGGCGAAGGCGCCGCGCAGGAAGCTTGCGAGATCGCCGGCCCGGATCGCCGCCTCTTGCGGCTGGTCGATGCGGATGCGGCCGCTCTCGGCGAAGGCATCGAGCACGACCGCTACCTTGCTCGGCCACCAGCGGTAGAGGGTCTGCTTCCCCGCTCCAGCCGCCGCGGCGATCATCTGTGCGGTCACGGCGGGATAACCGTGCGCGGTGACCAGCCGATAGGCGGCCGCGAGGATCGCCTGCCGGCTCGCCGCGACACGGCGGCGTAGATCGGCACGTAGTGGTCGACGACGAGGGTAAGATGATGAGCGCCCTGGCGCGCCATGCCGAGCCCGAGCCCGAAGACCGCCGTCATGAAGA
>DATAQP010000241.1:0-9611 GCA_036264595.1 Allostellaceae bacterium | reverse complement strand
CACGCATGCCAAATCCGCCTTCATCTACGCGACCGTGCTTCAGGGAGCGATCCGCAGTCAGGTCAACGACGGACCGGTGACGACCTACAAGGCCGGACAGAGCTTCTCCGAGTTGCCCGGCGACCGCCACGGCGTCAGCGCCAATGCCAGCAAGACGAAGCCGGCAAAGCTCCTCGCGGTCTTCGTGGTGGACACGAACGAGACGGAACTGACGATCCCATTCGGGAACTGAGGTCATAGTCATAGCGTCAACTGTTCGAACAGCCGACGCTATGACGTCCAATATGCACGCGCGTTGAGGCTCGGATATCTTATAGTAGCATTCTCGCCAGCATCCCTTTCGGCCGCCTTCGCATGCCGGAATAACATGAGACGAGGGGCGCCGGAGTGACGGTGATCGATCCTCGTGGGCGGTCCAGCAAACCGCGCCGTGGCTGCCATACCCCTTGCCGCGAAGCTGATTGACGATCTGCCGGGCTCGCTGGTCATGCCGCAATTCCTTAGCTGGTCGGCCGTAGGCCACGAGCGTGTGCAACTGACAGAGCCGGATCGTTTGCTGGGTTGGTCTTATGGTGGGGGTCGGGCTACGGGCCCACACCGAAGATTTTTTCAACGCTAAGATCACGTTTCCTGACTAGCGTCGGGTTCCGCCTGCGTTCCTCCCCAGCCGGCGTTGCTTGGTCTATAAGGGGCTTTTCCTGGGTTTGAAGTCCTTTCTTATTTCCATAACATCTATCGCTGTGGGCCACTAACGCAGGGCTGTGGGCGTTTGACCTCAAACCCGAGCTTTGCGAGCCGACGGACGATCGCTTTGTCCTGAGTTCCAAGGCCACATTGCAACAAGGCTCTTCCCTCTCCCGCGAGGGGGAGAGGCTTTATCGAACGCCTGCAAATGCAGGTGAAATGCAGGTGTTCCCTCGGCCAACAATGAAAAAGGGCGCCGGAATCATGCTTCCGACGCCCTCGTTTCGACCGGATCCCACCTAGTCTTCCGCCGCCGCCTCGCTCGGGGCTGAGATCATCGCGTCGGCGACGAGGCCGGCATTGCCGCGGATGGCGCGCTCGATGGCGTCGGCGATCGCCGGGTTGTCCTTGAGGAAGGTCTTGGCGTTCTCGCGGCCCTGGCCGATGCGCTGCCCGTCATAGGAGAACCATGAGCCGGATTTCTCGACGACGCCAGCCGAGACGCCGAGATCGATGAGCTCGCCGCGCTTGGAGACGCCCTCGCCGTACATGATGTCGAACTCGACGACCTTGAAGGGCGGCGCCATCTTGTTCTTGACGACCTTGACCCTGGTCTGGTTGCCGGTGATCTGCTCGCGCTCCTTGATGGCGCCGATGCGGCGGATGTCGAGGCGCACCGAGGCGTAGAATTTCAGCGCGTTGCCGCCCGACGTCGTCTCGGGATTGCCGAACATGACGCCGATCTTGAGGCGGATCTGGTTGATGAAGATGACCATGCAGCGCGAGCGTGAGATCGAGCCGGTGAGCTTGCGCAGCGCCTGGCTCATCAGCCGCGCCTGCAGCCCGACATGGCTGTCGCCCATCTCGCCCTCGAGCTCGGCGCGCGGCACCAGGGCCGCCACCGAATCGACGACCAGCACGTCGATGGCGCCGGAGCGCACCAGCGTATCGGCGATCTCGAGCGCCTGCTCGCCGGCATCGGGCTGCGAGATCAGGAGATCGTCGATATTGACCCCAAGTTTCTTGGCATAGCCGGGGTCGAGCGCATGCTCGGCGTCGACGAAGGCGCAGGTCCCGCCGGCGCGCTGCGCCTCGGCGATGACGTGCAGCGCCAGTGTGGTCTTGCCCGAGCTTTCCGGCCCGTAGATCTCGATGACGCGACCGCGCGGCAACCCGCCGATGCCGAGGGCGATATCGAGGCCGAGCGATCCGGTCGAGACGACCTCGACGTCGGCGACGCCCTCGCGCGAGCCCAGTTTCATGATCGAGCCCTTGCCGAAGGCGCGTTCGATCTGGCCGAGGGCCGCGTCCAATGCCTTTTGCTTGTCCATATTGTCCTTGCCGACTAGACGCAACGCGGTCTCAGCCATTGCTTCTCCCCTTATTCCATACGGTCGCTGCCGATGCAATGGAGGGCATTGTACATGGTTTGTTCTCATCCGCAAGAGGGAAAACCGAGAACAAATCTATCAGCTGCCAGCCAATCGCCGGGGTTTGGACCGGCGGGCAGCCAGGCGACGGGGGCGCCCCCCCGGAAGGCTCGCGAATGCCACGGCGCCCTACGCGCCGCTCACCACTTCCTTTACCTTGGTGGCGAGCTGCTTGAGGCTGAAGGGCTTGGGCAGGAAGTGGATCTCGGCGTCGGTGTCGAGCCGCTTGCGGAAGGAATCCTCGGTATAGCCGGAGATGAAGATGACCTTCATGTCGGGATGCGTCTCGCGCACCACACGGATGAGCCCGGGCCCGTCCATCCGCGGCATCACCACGTCGGTGATCAGCAGGTCGATCGTCTCGGTGGCGCGATGGATGACCTCGAGCGCCGCCTCGCCGCTCTTCGCCTCGATCACCTTATAGCCTTTGTTGCGCAGGGCGCGGGCGCTGAACAGGCGCACCGGATCCTCGTCCTCGACCAGCAGCACGGTGCCGGCGCCGGTCAGATCGTGCACGGTGACTGGCTCGCCGGCCTCGCCGCGCGCCGTCGTCACTGCCTCGCCGTGCAGATGCCGCAGCAGATAGATCAAGAACGCCGCACCCTGCCCCGGCGCGCTCTCGACGAAGACGAAGCCGCCGGTCTGCTTGACGATGCCGTAGACGGTGGAGAGGCCGAGCCCGGTGCCCGAGCCGATCTCCTTGGTCGAGAAGAACGGCTCGAAGATGCGCGCAAGGTTCTCCTTGGGGATGCCGAAACCGGTATCGGCGACCTCGATGAGGACGTAGTCGCCCGGCGGCATGATCTCGTGGCCGGCGCGCGTCGGGTCGGCATTGGTGATGTTGCGCGTGCGGATGGTCAGCGCGCCGCCATTCGGCATGGCGTCGCGGGCATTGACGACGAGATTGATGATGACCTGCTCGAGCTGGCCCTGATCGACCTTGACGAGGCCGAGATCGCGGCCATGCACCATCTTCAGCTCGATGTTCTCGCCGATCAGCCGGCGCAGCAGATGCGACAGCTCGGCGAGCACGTCGGTGATGTTGAGGACACGCGGCTGCAAGGTCTGCTGGCGCGAGAAGGCGAGGAGCTGACGCACCAGGTTGGCGGCGCGGTTGGCGTTCTGCTTGATCTGCATGATGTCGGCGAAGGACGGATCGCCCGGCCGGAAGCGCAGCAGCAGGAGATCGCAGAAGCCGATCATCGCGGTCAGCAGGTTGTTGAAGTCGTGCGCGACACCGCCGGCGAGCTGGCCGATCGCCTGCATCTTCTGCGACTGCGCGAACTGGATCTCGAGGTTCTTCTGCTCGGTCGTGTCGATGAAATGCAGGATGAGGCCGCCGGCCCCGGCATCGCCGGCATCGAGACGGCTGACGAAGAGCGCCGCGGTGCGCGAACGCTTCAGCCGGACCTCGACGGCGGCGAGCAACGTCTTGCCGGAGGCGGCCTCGGCGAGCTTGGCGGTGATGGCGCTGCGATCGTTCTCGTGGAGATACTCGACCAGCTTCTCGCCGATCAGCTCCTGCGGCGAGCTGTCGAGCAGCTCGCCGAGCGCCCGGTTCGCCTCGTCGAGACGGCCGTCGCGGTCGAGCAGCGCGATGCCGACCGGCGCGTTGGCGAAGAAGCGCTGGAAGCGCTGGCGCGACAGGCGCAGCGCCTCCTCCCATTCGCGCTCGGGCGTCAGGTCGCGGACGACCGAGCGGGTGCGCAGATCGTCGCCGGCCTGGACCACCGTCTGGCTGATCGAGGCGTAGATGATGCGGCCCTGCCGCCCCTTGAGGACGAGCTCGCCGCCTTGCGGGCCACCGGCGGCGGGATCGAAGGGGGCATGGGCCGACACGCCCGGCGGCACGTCGGCGGCGAGGAAGTCCTGCAGCCTGGCGCCGCTATGGATGATCTCGTCCGGGGCGCCGCCGAGCCATTGCGCCAGCGTCTCGTTGATGAAGAGGAAGCGGCCGCTGCCATCGACCGAGTAGAAGCCGATCGGCGCGTTGTCGAGGAAGTCGACGAGCTTGTTCTGCTCGTCACGGATGACCTCCTCCATCTCATGGCGGGCCGTGATGTCCTGCAGGCGCCACAGGCTGTAGCCCGGGCGCCCGGCGAGCGGGTGGACCGAGACGTTGAACCAGCCGCTGACATCGCCGGGCTCGCGAATCGACAGGGCGGCGACGGCATGCCGGCCAGCCGCGACATGGGCGAGCAGGCGCTGGAATTCCTCGCGCGATCGGCCGCTGGTCTCGAGCCGCTCGGCGATCGTCGCCAGCGGCGCCGCCGTCAGATTGGGGAAAAGACCGTGCAGCGCCGCGTTGGCATAGGCGATCGACTGGTCGGGGGCGAGCACAAGCTGGGCGTCGGGCGAGGCCTCGAGCGCCTGGCCGAAGAGGTCGAGACGGCCGAGCAGCGTCGCCTGGGCGCGATGCGCCGCAAGCGCCGACACCGCGCCGAGCGCCGCCAAGCCGATGAAGAGGAGGGCGACCGGCCACGCCATCGCGCCTTCGACGATGTCGGCGAAGCCGAGCAGGCCGAGGAGCAGCGCCACCACGGTGCTGCAGGCCGCGATCCAGCCGAGCCGGCGCACCAGGGCTTGGCCGCCGATGCGCACGGCAACCCCTGCCCGGCGGCGGCCGGCCGGTTCAGCGATTGCAGCGGTCATAAAGGGTCCCTTGCCATCCGGACATGCGCCCTCTTTACCATATTATCGTCAATGATGGTGACGCTCCAACGCTCCCTCCCTCGCCTTGATCCCCCGCCCTGATCCCCCGCCTCGATCCCACGCGTGACCCTAGGGCGCCGTCCTAGCGGGGCCGCGGCGCGCCCTTGAGACGCATCACGTAGCTGATGATCTCGGCGACCGCCTTGTACTGCTCGGCCGGAATCTCGTCGTCGATCTCGACTGTGGCATAGAGCGCCCGCGCTACCGGCGGGTTCTCGACGATCGGCACCTTGTGCTGCTCGGCGATCTCGCGGATTTTCGCGGCGATGCGGTCGGCGCCCTTGGCGACGACGCGTGGCGCCCCCGAGCTGTTGGCCTCATATAGCAGCGCGACGGCGAAATGCGTCGGGTTGGTGATCACCACCGAGGCGGTCGGCACCGCGGTCATCATGCGCCGGCGCGCCCGCTCGGTGCGGATCTGGCGCAGCTTGCTCTTGAAGACCGGATTGCCTTCTTGCTGCTTGTATTCCTCTTTGACCTCCTGCTTCGACATCCGCATCGATTTGATGAAGCTGAATTTCTGATAGGCGAAATCGGCGATGGCGATGACCGTCAGCACGGCGATGACGCCGATCGCCACGCGCAGCGACACCCGCGCGATCTCGGGGCCGATCTGGCTGATGCCGAGGCTGGGCATCAGCGACAGCCGGTCGATCTCCGGAAGCAGCAGCTTGACGGCGACGCCGCCGACCACCGCCATCTTGAGCAGACCCTTGATGAACTCTAGAAAGGCGCGCGTCGAGATCAGCCGCTTCAGCCCCTCGCCGGGCGAGAGATGGCTGAGCTTCGGAATCAGCTTGTCAGGCGCATAGATCATGCCGGTCTGCAGCATCGGGCCAGCCAGGCCGGCCCCCATCATGATGAGGAAGGCTGGGGCGAGCGAAATGGCCACCTCGGTAATGGTGCTGAGAATGGCCGCGTGAAAGGTGCTGTCGATCCGCATCGACGCCGACTGCTCGAAGAAGCGGTACATGGCACGCTGCATCGTGTCGGCGATGTTCGGCGCGTACAGCACCACGCTGGCCGTGCCGCCGACGACGACGAACCAGCTGGTGACCTCGCGCGATTGCGGAACCTGGCCCTTGCTGCGCGCCTCGTCGAGCTTGCGCCATGACGGTTCTTCGGTTTTTTGACTGGCATCATCGTCCGACATCGCGCGCTATCCCTGCGGCACGATGCTGGTCACGGTCTGCACGAAATCGTCGAGGAACCACTGCATCACGGCGTAGAGCGTGAAGGCGAAGACGACAAGACCGCCGGCAACCTGCACCGGCAGAACGACGAAGAAGATCTGCAGCTGCGGCATCAGCCGGGCGAGAAAGCCGAGGGCGACGAAGAACACGGTGCCGAGCACGATGAACGGCGCCGAGAGCTCGATGGCGAGGCGGAAGGAGGCGGAGACGATGCGCGTCACCGTGTCCGACATGTCGCCGAAACCGGGGAACGTGCCGGGCGGAAACAGCCCATAGCTGGCGATCATGCCGCGCAGCAGCAGATGATGGGTGTCCGTCATGAAGATGAGCAGAACGCCGAACACGGTGAGGAAGGCGCCGGTGATGGCGGTCTGCTGGGCCAGCGCCGGGTTGAAGATCTGCGCCGCCGAGAGGCCGAGCTGGAGCGATATGACGGCGCCCGCGGTCTCGAGCGCGGACAGCATCAGCCGGCCGATCGAGCCGATGAAGAGGCCGATGACGATCTCGCCGCCGAGCAGCGACATCAGGGTCAGCGGCGAATCCGGCTGCGCCGGCAGAATGGTCGCCAGCGCGGTGGCCAGCAGCATGGCGAGGAAGGCGCCGAGCAGGAGCCGGTAGCGCGCCGGCACGTAGAGATCGCCGAAACCGGGCAGCACCATGAGCGCCGAGCCGACGCGGCAGAACACCAGCATGACGGCGAAGATATTCGCCGGCAGATATTGGTTGAGCGTCCCGGTCATCCCGAGATGACGCGGTCGAACAGCCTTTCGGTAAAACCGGCCAGCGTCGACAGCATGAAGGGCATCAGCAGCATCATGGCGAGCAGGATGGCGACGATCTTGGGGACGAAGGTCAGCGTCGTCTCCTGGATCTGCGTCAGCGCCTGGAAGAGCGAGATGACGATGCCGACGACGAGGGCGAGCAGCATGATCGGCCCGCCCAGCTTGAGCGAGACGATGATGGCGTCGCGCCCGATATCGATGGCGTCGTTCGGCGTCACGGGAAAACCTTCGCGGCGCGGCTCAGATCGGCATCCGCAGGATGTCCTGATACGCCTGAATGACACGGTCGCGCACCGCGGTCACCGTCTGTAGCGCGACCTCGGCATTGGTCACCGCGGTGACCACCTCGGAGATGTCGGCCTTGCCGGTCACCGCCTTGAGACTCGCCGCCTCGCCCTGCTTGAGCACGCCGACGGCGCCTTCGGAGGCCTGCTTGAGCAGATCGGCGAAGCCGCCGCCCTCCTCGCGCGACGCGATGCCGGGGCCTGCCGTCTTGGCAGCCTGGGCATAAGCGGCGACTGCGGTGGAAGCGATGGGTGCAGCCATTCTGTAAAGTCCTTATCTAGCCGTGCAGCAGGTCGAGAGTGTGGGACAGCATGCTCTTGGCCGCGTCGATGACGCTGAGATTGGCCTGATAGCTCTGCTGCGCCTCGCGCATATCCATCAGCTCGACCAGCGGGTTGACGTTGGGCGTCATCACGTAGCCGTCCTTGTCGGCGGCGGGATGGACAGGATCGTAGTGGCGCTCGAAATCGCCGCCCGCGCTGGCGATCGGACCGGTCTTGACCATCTGAACGCCGGTGGCCTGGTCGAGAACGCTCTTGAAGGTGACGATCTTGCGGCGATAGGGCTCGCCGCCGGGTGTCGTGCCGGTCGATTGCGCATTGGCGAGGTTCTGCGAGATGACCTGCAGCCGCGCGCTCTGCGCCGAGAGACCGGCGGCGGCGACCTTGATGACCTTGTCGAGATCCATTGCCTAGCGTCCCGAAATTCTGCGCCGCGTCGTCATGCGGTGCGCCCGAGTACTGTCTTCAACATGCCGATCTGGCGGCGATAGAGGCTGGTCGTCATCTGATATTCGTTGGCGGTGCTCGATACTTTCAGCATCTGATCTTCGATCGAGACGCTGTTGCCCGAGGGAGACGTCTCGGCGCTCTTGTCGGCGACCGCGTCGAAGGCGGCGGCGGCATTCACCCCCGGCAGATGATTGGGCTGCGTCGCGGCGAGCTGCAGATGGCTGGTCGTGCCGGCGAGCATCTCCTTGAAACTCTGCGGCTTGAGATCCTGCGCCTTGAAGTTCGGCGTATCGGCATTGGCGACGTTCTGGCCCAGGACTTGCTGGCGCTCGGTGAGCCAGCTCATGCGACTCATCATCGCCTTGAAGAGCGGAATGTTGCCGAGATCCATTGGTTCCTGCCGTCAGACTCCTGCCCCACCCTTTTGGCGGAGCACGATCAGGGCGACCTTGCACCGAATTTAATTAAAAACTTGTAAAGCCCTGACGCGAATTTGCCGGCGCTGCCTAAAGAGAAAATTAAGCATGTCAGTCCACACTCCGCGGCCTCTGCCCTGGCCCGGAGCCCAATCCCCTTGAAGCAAGCCGACAAGAAAACCGATCGCCGATCGCAGCAGCTCGCCATCGCGCTGCGTCACCCGGCCGGCGCACCAACGGCGCCACGCATCGTCGCCAGCGCCCGCGGCTTCGCCGCCGAGCGCATTCTCGAGCTCGCTTTCGCCAACGGCGTCAAGGTGCGCGAGGACGCCGACCTTGCAGAGATGCTCGCGGCGGTGGATATCGGCGACGAGATTCCCTTCGCCGCCTTCTCTGCCGTCGCCGAGATCCTCGCCTATATCTATCGCGCCAGCCAGACGCCGCCCGGCTCCGAAGACGCCCAACCCGAAACTCCGGTGACGCCATGAAAGAAACGGAATTCTGCCGGACCTTGCGCGGCACCATTGACGTGGCTCGAAGCGCCATCGCCGAGGGCAATTTCATCGACCTCGCCGGCTTCGACAGCGAGGTCGCCGGGCTGTGCGAGGCGATCGCCCGGCTGCCGGCGGCGGAGCAGCCGGCGATGGCGGCCGAGCTGATGGCGCTGCTCGGCGAACTCGACGAGCTGTCGACGGCACTAACCGCGCAGAGCGGCCTCGAGAGCGACACCGCGCGACGCCGCGCGGCCCAGGCCTATACGCCGCCCGGCAAGCCGGAATAGCGAGGAGTCAGTCTTGTCGCTCGATCTCTACATGCGTTTCGTCGTCGCGCTCGTCGCGATACTGGCATTGCTCGCGGTCTTCGCCTGGCTGGTGCGCCGCTATGGCGTCGGCGGCCGGCCGGTGAGCGGCGCCAAGCGCCGCCTCGCCATCGTCGAGGTCGCGCCGGTCGACGCCAAGCGCCGGCTCGTCCTGCTGCGCCGCGATGACACCGAGCATCTCGTCCTGCTCGGGCCGGACAGCGCACTGCTCGTCGAGAGCGGCATCGCCGCGCCGGCCGAACCGCGTTTCGGCGCGCTGATCGACGCGGATCCGGCGTGATGCGCCGCTCCCTCGCCCTGCTCGCCGGCCTCGCCTTGGCGCTTCTCGCGGCGCATCCGGCCACCGCCCAGACGATGAGCTTCGATCTCGGCGAAGGCGGCTCGTCGACCGGCCGTATCGTCCAGCTGATGGTGCTGGTGACGGTGCTTAGCCTGGCGCCGGCGATCCTCATCACCGTCACCTCGTTCACCCGCATCATCATCGTGCTGTCCTTCCTGCGCAACGCGCTCGGCATCCAGCAGACGCCGCCCAACACGGTGCTGGTCAGCCTCGCCCTC
>DATAQP010000213.1:0-6763 GCA_036264595.1 Allostellaceae bacterium | reverse complement strand
AATCGGCTCGAGCGCGGCGATGAGGTCGGTCAGGTGCTGTCGCCGCTCCTTGATGGCGGCGCCGAAGCCGTCGATCTCGATCGGCTCGATCGCGAGGAGCATGTTCTTCTCGTCTCGGCTGATTGCTTCGACTGCCGTCTCGATCGCCTCGGAGAGGCGGACGCGCTCGGCGGCGATGCCGGTCAGCGAGCGCAGCCGCTGATTGATCTCGCTCATGTTCATCAGGCCATAGGCGGCGATGCCGACCGCGAAGATGCCGAGCAGCGCGACCGCGAGCCCGAATTTCGTGAGAATGCCGAGACGACCGAAGACGCTGCCGTTCCGAGCCGTCAAGAATTTTTGGGCAAAGAGAGCCATTTTCACGTTTCTCCGGACGAGGTGCGGGCACGGTACGCGGTGCGACAATATCTCTGAACGAATTCCCTTAATCCCGCGTTAATGGGCAAATTGCGCGGCTGGAGCTCACCATATTCGGGTTGCTAAACGGCGAGCCCGACCTTGACGCGCAGCTTGTCGAGCGGCGCGACGTCGAAGCGCACGGCCGTGGCAAAATCGATCGAGCCGGCAATGCCGGCGGCGGCGACGCGGTCGTAGAAGATGCGCTCGACGGCGCTGCGCAGCGGCGGCGCCAGCGCGGCATGGCTGCGCAGGACGAGATCGAAACGCTTGGGGCGGACGAAACCGTCGAGCTGGAGGACGCCGAGCCTAGTCAGCTCGAACTCGAGGATGAATCGGGCGTGATCGTCCTCGGCGCACCGCTGGCCGCGCCCGCCGCGCCGCTTGAGATAGAGGCGCACCGGGCGCACGGCCGCGCCCTCGATCAGCGGCAGTAGGAAAACCTGCCACGGATTGGTCGCCGGATTGTCGGCGAGGCGGCTGATCTCGGTGAATTCCTCACCCAGCTTGAGCTTTAGATCGTCGTGCCCGGCCGCGCCCAGCGCACGCTCCACCGCGTCGCCCGGCCAGAGCCGCGGCGTGTTGTTGCGCAGCGCGGCGATCAGCACCATCAGGCTGGCGGCGAGCCGCTCGCCCGACTGCGTCGAGAGATCGGCGCGCAGATGGGCGGCGAGCTCGGGCGCGGCATGTCCGAGCGTGGTGAGCGTCGCCTCGAGCGCCGACCAGCCCTTGTCGAAACGGGTCGGCGGATCGGCCGTCGATGCGGCGGGTGCGCTGGCGTCGTCGGGTTGCGGGGCGAGCAGCAGCAGCGTGTCGGGCGGCAGCGCCAGGGGCTCGCTCACGGCAAGCGTGCCGAGCGGCGTCGCGATCAGCGTGGCGGCGACGCCCGGCGCGGCATGGCTGGTCACGACGGTGCCGACGATCATCGCCGGCGCGGCCGGTGTCTCGGCCGCCTGGCGGAGACCCGGTGTGGTGGGCGCGGCTGAAGTGAGCGCGGGGGCGTTGAGCAGGACGCGGTAGGTGGGGCGCGCGAGCGGCGCCGCCTCGGCGCCGTCTCCGGTTGGGGCGCGCGTGCCGGTCTCGGCTGCCTGCTTGTCTCCGAGCTCCTTTTTCGTCTCCGCCGGCTCGGCGGCAGGGAGCGTCGGCGCGGCGTCCGCCAGGACGGTCAGCAGCGCGGCGGGCGGCGTGCCGGCGAGCAGGCGCAGCGCGACCGGCGTGCCGGGAGGCAAGGGCGGGTCGATGCGCTGGCCGGAATTCGGCGCGGTATCCGGATAGAGCCGCAGGAGACCGGCCGGCGTATCGATCAGCATGCCGGCGAGGGATTGCGGGGATGGCCTGACGATGCCGCTGAGGGCCGGCGTCGCCAAGCTTCCCGGAGTCGCGGCAGGCTGCACCGCCAGGATGCGCAGCGCGACGGTGCTTCCCGGCGCGGCGAGGCGCAAGCCGTCGCTTCGCGCCGCGGCGGCGGGTATCGCAGCGCCGGCAGGAGTGGTCGTGGCGGCCTGGCCGGTGCGGAGGGCGGGCGCGGTCCGGTCGGCCGGGGCGGCGAGTGCGGCGCCGCGCGCGAGCGGCGCCGCGGCTGGCGCGCGATCGTCCGGCAAGCTCGAGGCGGTGCGCCCAGCAGCGGCGAGGGCGGTGCCGCTCGGCTCGCCGGCAGCAGCCGATGTCGCTGGCATCGCAGCCGCCGCGAGCTCCGGCACCGTGCCGAGGCGACTATCGGGCAGCGTGGTGACGGCGCCGCCGACGATCGTCGCGGTGACCGTCGTGCCGAGCGCCAGCACGGCGGGCGGCAGCGCGGCCGGCAGGGGCGGCGGCGGCGTAGCGGAAGCCGGCGCGGGCGCGGCGGCGCGGGGCGCGGTCGGGACGTCGTTGATGGCGACGACGATTGCGGCGCCCGGCCGATCGGCGATCGCCTGGAGGACGAGGCGGGTGCCTTCAGGCAGCGCCAGCGTAGTCTTGAGCGCGAGCGTGCCGAGCGCCGTCAGCAGGACGAGCTCGCCCGGCGTCTCGGTTTGCGCCACCGTGCCGCTGACCTGCGCCGCTGCGGTGAGCGTCGCCAGAGCCTGGGCCGCGCCGTCGAGAATGACGACGACCGGGCTCGCCGCCGCCGTGACGGCGGCATTCGGCAAAGGCGGCGCCGCGGGCAGCGCGATCGGCGAGCTCATCGCGCCTGCCCGGCCTTGCCGTCAGGTCGGCGTGGCGAGCGAGCCGGCGATCGCCTCGACGTCGTGCGCCGCATCGGCATTGGGATGGCGTGTGAGCAGCGAGGTCTGATGGCGGATGCAATCCCGCACGTGATCGTCGCGCCGGATGATCCCGGCGAGCGGCGGCTCGATCTTGAGGAACTCGCGGCAGGCCCGGCGCAGCGTGCCATAGGTACGCTCGCCGTCGCGCGCGCTGCCCGCCATGTTGACGATGATGCGGATGTCGTCGACGAGATGGTCGAGCGCGGTAACCTTGATGAAGGCATAGGCGTCGGTGATCGAGGTCGGCTCGTCGGTGGCGACGACCAGGCAGGTGCGCACGCGGCCGACCAGCACGCGCACCGCGCGCTCGATGCCGGCGCCGAGATCGAGCACGACGCTGTCATAGTTCTGGGCGACCGTATGGAGCTCGCTGCGCAGCGTGACGAGCCGGCTCGGCGGCAGGCTGGCGAGATTGCCCGAGCCGGAGCGCCCGGCGATGATGTCGAAGCCGCCTTCCGCGAAGCGATCGACGGCCTGCGCCATCGTCGTCTGTCCGGCGATCACGCTGCCGAGGTCGCGACGCGGCGTGACGCCGAGCTGGACATCGATATTGGCGAGGCCGAGATCGCCGTCGAACAGCAGGACGCGCTGTCCCGCCTTGGCCATGGCATGGGCCAGGGTGATCGAGAACCACGTCTTGCCGACGCCGCCCTTGCCGGACGCCACGGCGATGATGTTACGCTTTCCCGGGACGGCAGCGCTCACGGTTTCGGTCATCATGGCGGCGGTGATCATCTTGCACGCTCCGGCGTGAGTTGCGCGCCGGCTTGCGGGGCCCCCGGCATCAGGAGGCGGGCAAGCGCGACGGCGTTGAGAGGGACAAGTCCTTTGGCGATATCGGCAGACAGGCTGGCGTCGCAGAAGCTGAGCTGCGCCGCGTCCGCCGCGGCGAGCTGGCTGCCCAGCCGGTGCACCATGTCGAGCCGCGTGGTCAGCAGCCGCTTGGCGCCCAGCGAGGCGAAGGCATGGGCGATCTCGATCGAATCGAAGAGGTCGCCGCCGGCCGGCAGCACCAGCATCGGCTCGGCGCCCGCCGCGACGAGATAGGCGGCGAGCTCGCCGCGATCGCTGGCGCTGTAGGGGTTGATGCCGGCGCTGTCGATGAGCACCGGGCCGGCCTCGCCTGACGCGGCGACGAGCTGGCCGAGCTGACGGGCGCTGTCGGCGCGATGGAGCTCGAGGCCGAGCATGCAGATGAAGGATTCGAGCTGCGCGATGCCGCCGGCGCGGATCGTGTCGCTCGAGATGACGACCGGCTTGCGTCCCGCGAGCACGGCGCGGGTGGCGAGCTTGGCGATCGACACCGTCTTGCCGGCGCCCGGCGGTCCGACCAGCATCAGCGGCCGGTTGGTCGGCCGGTCGCTCAGCGGCGCGAAGGCGAAGACCGCGTCGAGCCCGTCCGCGAGGGCGCCGAGCGGACCCACCGCCGAGCGCTCGAGAGCGGCGGTGAGAACCCGCTCGACGAGCGGCGCCGGCGTGCCATGGGCGTTCAGCGTCTCGTGGACATCCTCGATGGGATCGTTGGGCGGCTCCGGCCGCACCAGCTCCGCCGTCGCCGCGCCGTTTCCGTTCGCCGTCTCGACATGGTCGAGCGCCGCGGTCACCGAGATGCCGCCATTGACGCGGCCGGTCGACAGGATGACGGCGTCGCTGCCGAGCTGCTTGCGCACGAGCGCCATCGCCTCGGGCATCGTCTTGGCGGTGAAGGTTCTGAGGCGCATCGCTGGTCAGCTCAGATCTGGGCCAGCGTCTTGATGCGCGCCTTGGGATGGATTTCGTTCTGCGACATGACCACCGTGGCCGGTCGGAAGCGCTCGATGATCGAGCGCACATAGGGCCGCACGCCCGGACTGGTCAGCAGCACCGGCGTGTCGCCGCTCATGGCGAGGCGCTCGAAGGTCTGCCGCACGCCAGCGATGAACTCCTGCAGCCGGCTCGGCGGCATGCTGAGCTGCTTGTCGTCGCCCTGGCCGACGATCGCCTCGGCGAAGCTCTGCTCCCATTGCGGCGACAGGGTGACGAGCGGGATGTAGCCGTTCTCGCTGGTATGCGTCTCGCTGATCTGGCGCGCGAGGCGGGTGCGCACGTGCTCGGTGATCGTGCTGACGTTGCGGCTGTAGCCGCAGGCCTCGGAGATGCCTTCGAGGATGGTCGGCAGATCGCGTATCGAGATCCGCTCGGCGAGCAGGTTTTGCAGCACGCGCTGCACGCCGCCGATGGCGATCTGCGTCGGAATCATGTCGGCGATCAGCTTCTGATGGCTCTTGTCGAGCTCGTCGAGCAGCTTCTGCGTCTCGGCGTAGGACAAGAGCTCGGCCATGTTGTCCTTGATCGTCTCGGTGAGATGCGTCGTCACCACGGTCTGCGGCTCGACGACGGTATAGCCGCGGAACGTCGCCTCCTCGCGGCTCCCTTCGCTCATCCACAGCGCCGGCAGGCCGAAGGTCGGCTCGGTCGTGTGCTCGCCGGGCAAGGTGATGGTCTCGCCGCGCGGATCCATGACGAGCAGCATGTTGGGGCGCAGATCGCCGCGCCCTGCCTCGATCTCCTTGACGCGCAGGACATAGGTGTTGGCGGGCAGCTGCAGATTGTCCTGGATGCGCACCGACGGCATGATGAAGCCCATCTCGACGGCGAGCTGGCGGCGCAGCGACTTGATCTGGTCGGTCAGGCGCTGCCCCTTCTCGCTGTTGATCAGGCCGAGCAGCCCGTAGCCGAGCTCGAGGCGGAGCTGATCGATCTGCAGCGCCTGGTTGATCGGCTCTTCCTTGGCAACGGCGGGAACGCCGGCGGCGGCTTCGGCGACGCTCGCCGCCTCGGCTTTTTCGTGGCTCTTGGTGAGCTGCCAAGCGGCGCCGCCGGTCAGCGCCGAGAGGGCGAGGAAGGGCAGCATCGGGATGCCGGGCAGGATGGCCAGCGACAGCATGAGGAACGAGGCGAGGCCGAGCGCCGCGGGATAGGCGGAGAACTGGCCGAACAGCGCCTTGTCAGCCGAGCCGGCGACGCCGGCCTTCGACACCAGCATGCCGGCGGCGGTCGAGACGATGAGCGCCGGGATCTGCGAGACGAGGCCGTCGCCGACGGTCAGCAGGGTGAAGGTCTGCGTCGCCTCGGTGAAGGTCATGTTCTTCTGCGCGACACCGATGAAGATGCCGGCGAGAACGTTGATGAAAGTGATGATGAGGCCGGCGACGGCGTCGCCGCGGACGAATTTCGAGGCGCCGTCCATCGAGCCGAAGAAGTTGCTCTCGTCCTCGATCTCGGCGCGCCGCTTCTTCGCCGTCGCCTCGTCGATCAGCCCGGCCGAGAGGTCGGAGTCGATCGCCAGCTGCTTGCCCGGCATGCTGTCGAGGCTGAAGCGGGCGGCGACCTCGGCGATGCGTCCCGAGCCCTTGGTGATGACGACGAAGTTCACCACCACGAGAATGGCGAAGACGATGACGCCGATGATGAAATTGCCGCTCATCACGAAATTGCCGAAGGCGGCGATGACGTGGCCGGCGGCGTTCACGCCCTCGTGGCCGTGCGCCAGGATGATGCGCGTCGAGGCGAGGTTGAGCGCCAGGCGCAGCATCGTCGCGATCAGCAGCACGGTGGGGAAGGTCGAGAATTCGAGCGGCTTCTGGATGAACAGCGCGACCATCAGGATGAGGATGGACAGCGTGATCGAGATGGCAAGGCTGAAATCGAGCAGCCACGGCGGCATCGGCAGGATGAGCACGATGAGGATCGCGACGACGCCGAGCGCGAGCGCGATCTCGCCGCGTTTCAGCGCGTGGCTGATCCGGCCGAAGATGCTCGGCGGCTCGGCCGCGGTCAGAACGGTGTCGGTCATGCGGTTGCTCGGCCGCTAGCGATCACAGGGCGACGCGCTCGAGCTCGTGCGGCGGCGGGACGGGAACGCCTTCCTGGCGATAGAGCTGCAGCTTGTTGCGCAGCGTACGGATGGAGATGCCGAGAATGGTCGCGGCATGGGTGCGGTTGCCGAGGCAATGCTGCAGCGTCTCGATGATGAGGTCGCGCTCGACATCGGCGACGGTACGGCCGACCAGGGCGCCGCGCGCGTGCGCGCCGTCGTGGCCGGCATCGCCGGGCCGGCTCGCCGACAGCATGACGGCGTC
>DATAQP010000132.1:0-4305 GCA_036264595.1 Allostellaceae bacterium | reverse complement strand
ACCTTCGCATAAAGGATACGACTGCAAGCGGAGTTCCGCCCGGTTCCCCAAAGTGATGTCGTTGGGACGGTTGCGGCTCGATCCAGTGATGCGGTGGGAAGTGGACTTTGTAGATCTCCGCTGTACTCACCCCGACCGTCGCTTCCGATAGTTTGCCAAAGCCGCAAGACAACTGGTCTTGCCCTGCTGAAGGATGCCAACGAAGATGAGCGGTCCGGGTGCTAGAAGGTCGAAGAGCAGCAACGCCGGGAGCAATCGGAGGTCGACCAGCTCTATGACGACGCCATGCGCCTCAGTGCGCCTGTGCTCAACGATCCTCCGCCAAAGCCCGGTTCATGATGGATCCCGGGAAGGGGTAGGGCGCTACCTTTTGCCGCTGTCTCTATAATTTTAGGGGCCGGGCTTGTCCCGGCCCGCGGGCCGCCGCAAGGGCGGCCCCTACAATCAGCGATTACCCCGGTTTGCTTTCCGCCCGCCAGCCTCTTCCCACCTTGCGTCCGATATACCCCGCCTTGACCTTCTGCTTGAGCAAAGCGGGCGGTCGGAAGCGCTCGCCATAGGCTTCGAAGAGGATTTCCTGGACTTGCAGCGAGAGGCTCGAAGTCGTCGCGTCGAGCAGCTCGAACGGCCCGATCGGGTGGCCGAGGCCGAGGCGGCAGGCGGTGTCGATGTCCTCCGGGCTGGCGACGCCTTCCTCGACCAGCTTGATCGCCTCGATGATGAAGGCGTGCAGCACGCGGTTGACGGCGAAGCCGACGACGTCCTTGACGCGGATCGGCGTCTTGCCGGCGCCGCGGCAGAGGCGCATCGCCGTCTCGACCGCCGCCTCGCCGGTCTCGAAGGCGGGAATGATCTCGACCAGCTTCATGCGCGAGACCGGCGAGAAATAATGCGTGCCGAGGAAGCGCCTGCGGCGCTCTGGGCCGACATAGGAGGCGAGGGCCGAGATGGCGATGCTCGACGTGTTGCTGGCGAAGAGGCAATGCGCGGGGCACACCGCATCGAGGCGGCGCCAGATCGAAGCCTTGACCGCCTCGTCCTCGAACACCGCCTCGGTCACCGCGTCGCGGTCGGCGAAGCGCGCGAGATCGGTGGTGGTGGCGATGCGGGCGAGGGCCGGCGCCGTCTCCTCCGCCTTGTAGAAGCCGCGCGTGATCCCCTTGTCGGCGATCGTGGCGAGCCGCTTCATCGCCCCCGCCAGAGTGTCCTCGGCGGTGTCGCTGAGCAGCACGTCATGCCCGGCCAGCGCGTAGACCCAGGCGATCTCCGCTCCCATCAACCCGGCACCGACGACACCGATCTTCTCGTTGCTCATCAAGAGACTCCCTCGCTCGTTCGATCGGCGCGGATCAGATGCCTTGCCGCGTCGACTTCCGCTGCGCCTCATGGATGGGGCGGAAATCGTAGGTCGGATAGAATTCGGTGCGGAAGGCGCCCCATGCAGTGCGCTCGATCGCCAGGTTGACGTCGCGCAGCCTCTCCGGCGGCACGCGCAGCGTGACGACCTGGCCGATCCCCATCATGACGTACCAGGTGACGATCTCGACGCCCTGCGGCGGGAAGTGCTCGCGGAAGCCGGTGCGCCTCAGCTCCTCGTTGATCTGGTCGAGCGTCTTCGATTGGTCGTGGCGCAGGAAGATGGTCAGCAAGATCGCGTCGGCGGAAGCTTCCATGGCGATAGTCCTCCTTGGTCGCATCGGCAGGTGCGGCGGTTCTCCGGCCGCTACTATGCGGCGCGGCGTCGCCCGGCGGCAAGGGCGCGCCGCCGCCTGGAACAAGGCCGCCTGGGACAAGATAGGGGGAGGTTGCTATCATCGGCGGCAAGCCGATAGCCGCCCGGTCGCAACGCCCGGGACGAAAAACGAAAGAGGATGGGGAGAACGCCATGATCGTGCCTGCCGTGACCCGCTATGCGCCGTGCCTGCTCGCCGCTCTCGGCCTGGCGCTCATCGCGCCACCGGCGGCGGCGCAGATCTCCGACGAATTGGTCAAGATCGGGATCCTGACCGATCTGTCCGGCCCGGCCTCCGACGCGACCGGCCAGGGCTCGGTGGTGGCGGCGCAGCTCGCGGTCGAGGATTTCGGTCCGACCGTCGCCGGCAAGCCGATCGAGATCGTCTCCGCCAATCACCAGCTCAAGCCGGATGTCGGCGCGCAGATCGCCGGGCGCTGGTACGATACCGAGCATGTCGATCTCATCCTCGACGTGCCGATCTCCGCTGTCGGCCTCGCCGTCCAGGAAGTGGCGCGCTCGCGGCAGAAGCTCTTCATCACCCATTCGACCGGCACCACCGACTTCACCGGCAAGTTCTGCTCGCCCTACGGCATCCAATGGGTGTTCGACACCTATGCGCTCGCCACCGGCACGGCGCGCGAGGTGGTCAAGCGCGGCGGCAAGACGTGGTTCTTCCTCACCGCGGATTACGCGTTCGGCCACGCGCTCGAGGCGGACGCATCGAAGGTGATCGCGGAAGCCGGCGGCACCGTGCTGGGCGCCGTGCGCCATCCCTATAATTCCGCCGATCTCTCCTCGTTCCTTCTCCAGGCGCAGGCCTCGCACGCCAAGATCATCGGCCTCGCCAGCGGCCCGCCCGACAATATGAATGCCATCAAGCTCGGCGGCGAGTTCGGCATCGCCGCCGCCGGCGAGCAGATGGCCGGGCTGCTCGTCCTAATCACCGACGTTCATGGGCTCGGCCTCAAGGCGGCGCAGGGCCTTCTCCTCACCACCTCCTATTACTGGGACATGGACGACAAGACGCGGGCATGGGCGAAGCGCTTCTACGCCAAGCTCAACAAGATGCCGACCATGTGGCAGGCGGGTGTCTATTCCTCGGTGATGCATTATCTCAACGCGGTCAAGGCAACCGGCACGGACGCGCCGCTCGCCGTCGCCGCCAAGATGCGCGAGACGCCAGTCGAGGATTTCTTCGCCCGCCACGGCAGGCTGCGCGAGGACGGGCTGATGGTGCACGACCTCTATCTCGTCGAAGTCAAGAAGCCCGAGGAGTCGAAATATCCCTGGGACTATTACAAGGTGCTGGCGACGATTCCTGGCGACCAGGCCTTCCCGCCGCCCAACCCGGCCTGCAATCTGGTCAAGCCGTAGACGCGGGAAGGGCGACGAAGCCGCGGAAGCGCGCGCGGCGGCCGCGGATCGCCGGCCCGGCGAGGCGGGATTCCGGAAAGCGCTTGAGGAAGCGTGCGATGGCGACGCGGCCTTCGAGCCGCGCCAGCACCGCGCCAGCGCAATGATGTACGCCGAAGCCGAAGGCGAGATGGCGGTTGGGCGTCCGCGCGATGTCGAGACGGTCGGGATCGGCGAAGAGCGCGGGATCGCGATTGGCGGCGCCGATGCACAAGGTCACCGGCGTGCCGGGCTTCATGGCGACACGGCCGATCGTGACATCTTCCGTGGTGATGCGGTTGCCGAGCTGGTTCGAGCTCTCGAAGCGCAGGAACTCCTCGATCGCAGTGGCGATCAGACCGGGATCGGCGAGGAGGCGCGCCCGCTCCGCGGGCCAGGTCGCCAGGAGATGCAGCCCGTTGCCGATGAGGTTGGTCGTCGTCTCGTGGCCGGCATTGAGGATGAAGATGCACTTGTGCAGCAGCTCCGCCTCGCTCAGCCGCTCGCCCGCCTCTTCGGTGCCGATCAGCCGCGTCAGCACGTCGGTATCGGCATTGCCCGGATTGCGCCGCCGCGCGGCGACCAGGCGCTTGAGATAGTCGATGAAATCAGCCACCGCGCAATTGCCGCTGGCGAGCTGTGCCTCCGAGGGCGCCGGCTCGAGTGCCCCCAGTATCGCCAGCGACCAGCCTCGCAGCTCGCCGCGCTCGTCGCGCGGCACGCCGAGCAGATTGCCGATGACCTCGACCGGGATCGCCGCGGCGAAATCCTCGATGATGTCGAATGTCCCCTTCGCGGCGATCCTATCGAGCAACCCATCGACCAGCGTGACGAGCGACGGCTCCAGCCCGCCGATGGCGCGCGGCGTCAGCGCCCCGGCGATCAGCCGACGCACCCGGCTGTGCAGCGGCGCGTCGTTGAAGACGAGGCTCGTCGTGTGATGCTCGTAGAGCGGCGCATCGCCGTATTTCGGGCGGAACTCGACCTGCTTGTCCGAGCTGAAGCGCACCGCGTCCTTGTAGACCGCCTCGACATCGCGGTGGCGGGTGAGGAAATAAGAGCCGTCCGGCATGAGCTTCACCGGATCGCTGCGGCGTAACGCGGCATAAACGGGGTAGGGATCGGCGTAGAAATCGTCGTCCAGTCTGCGCAGGTCGAACTGCTCCCCCATCGAGCCC
>DATAQP010000123.1:0-8264 GCA_036264595.1 Allostellaceae bacterium | reverse complement strand
CCGGGTTCCCCGGGGGCCGGGCAGCCGGTTCCTGGCCGCAAACCCAGCTTTTGGGCCCGGATCCGGCTTGAAACGCTTGCGGGACAAGAGCCAAGCCCCTATAAGCCCCGCCATCTCGCACGTGCGGGTGGCTTTCGGCGGGTGTTCCGCTGTCGCCGTCCGGTGTTCCCTCAGGGGGATAACCCGCGCATCTGGCCAACCGGTAAAGGAGACTGATCAATGGCTTTGCCAGAATTTTCCATGCGCCAGCTTCTCGAGTCTGGCGTGCATTTCGGCCACCACACCCGCCGTTGGAACCCCAAGATGGAGCCGTATCTCTTCGGCGTCCGCAACGGCATCCACATCATCGATCTCGAGCAGACCGTCCCGATGCTCCATCGCGGCCTGCAGCAGCTGCGCGACACCGTCGCCGGCGGTGGCCGCGTGCTCTTCGTCGGCACCAAGCGCCAGGCGCAGGAAGCCGTCGCCGAAGCGGCCAAGCGCTGCGGCCAGTATTATGTCGATCACCGCTGGCTCGGCGGCATGCTGACCAATTTCAAGACCATCTCACATTCGATCCGCCGCCTGCGCGAGCTCGACGAGCGCATCTCCGAGACGCAGAGCGGCCTGACCAAGCGCGAGCTCCTCGAGCTGACGCGCGACCGCGACAAGCTCGAGCGCGCCCTCGGCGGCATCAAGGAGATGGGCGGCCTGCCCGATGTCCTGTTCGTCATCGACACGAACAAGGAGGCGATCGCGGTGAGCGAGGCCAACGTCCTCAAGATCCCCGTCGTCGCCATCCTCGATTCGAACTCGTCGCCCGATGGCATCGCCTATCCGATTCCCGGCAATGACGACGCCATGCGGGCCATCCATCTCTATTGCGACCTCGTCTCGGGCTCGGTGCTCGACGGGCTGCAGGCGGAGCTCTCGGGCTCCGGCGTCGATGTCGGCGCCGAGGCGGAGATCCCCGGCGAGATCCTTCCCGAGGAGGCCGTGATGGTGGGCGACTCGCCGGCGGGTGAGACCGCGGCAATGCCGTCCGCCGAGGAGATCGCGTCAGAGGCGCGGGCGTAAGGCGGCTTTCCAGGAGTAGACTTAATGGCCGAGATCACAGCTTCGCTGGTCAAGGAACTGCGCGAGAAGACCGGCGCCGGCATGATGGATTGCAAGCGGGCGCTCGGCGAGACGCAAGGCGACATCGAGGGCGCCGTCGACTGGCTGCGCAAGAAGGGGTTGGCCGCCGCCGCCAAGAAGGCCGGGCGCATCGCCGCCGAGGGGCTCGTCGGCGTCGCCACCGCCGGCAATGCCGGAGCGGTCGTCGAGGTCAACTCGGAGACCGATTTCGTCGCCCGCAACGAGGCCTTCCAGAACTTCGTGCGGCAGGTCGCCGACCTCGCTCTCGCCAAGGGCGACCTCGACTCCGTCACGGCCGCCGCCTTCCCCGGCACCGGGCGCAGCGTCGCCGAGGAGCTCACCCATCTCGTCGCTACGATCGGCGAGAATATGAGCCTGCGGCGCATCCGCCGGCTCGAAGTCGGCAAGGGCGTCGTCGTCTCCTACGTCCACAACGCGCTGGTGGCAGGGCTCGGCAAGATCGGCGTGCTGGTGGCCCTCGAATCGGCTGCCGACGCAGCCAGGCTGTCGGCGCTCGGCAAGCAGCTCGCCATGCATGTCGCTGCGGCCAATCCGCAATTCCTCACCATCGCCGATGTCGACGCGGCCTCGCTCGACCGCGAGCGCGACATCCTGCGCGAGCAGGCGAAGGCGAGCGGCAAGCCCGACGCCATCATCGACAAGATGGTCGAGGGGCGGCTGCGCAAATATTACGAGGAGGTCGTGCTGCTCGAGCAGATCTTCGTCGTCGATGGCGAGACGCGCATTGCCAAGGTCGTCGAGGCGGCCGCCAAGGAAGCCGGCGCGCCGATCAAGATCGGCGCCTTCGCGCGCTTCGCCCTGGGCGAGGGGATCGAGAAGGAGCAATCCGATTTCGCTGCCGAGGTCGCCGCGCAGCTCGGGCGATGAATTTCGCCCATTTGGGGTGCAGGGCGATGGCAGCGAACGCGGATTGAGGCGAGCATGGGCAGCCGGATTGCTGTATGATCCGCCAACAATGGTGCGCCGCAAAACACAATAGGCGCGCGTGTCCGGGGCCGTGCGCTCCTCCGCTTGAGGGTCTTCCTTGATGTCCGTCGCCGCTCGTTACCGCCGAGTCCTGCTCAAGATCTCCGGCGAGGCGTTGATGGGCGACCAGGAATACGGTCTCGATCCCGCGATGCTCGGCCACGTCGCCCGCGAGATCAAGTCGGTGCACGATCTCGGCGTCGAGATCTGCCTCGTCATCGGCGGCGGCAACATCTTCCGCGGCGTTAAGGGCGCCGCCGCCGGGATGGAGCGGGCGACCGCCGACTACATGGGCATGCTGGCGACCGTCATCAATTCGCTCGCCATGCAGAGCGCGCTGGAGCGTGACGGAATCGTCACGCGCGTGCTCTCTGCGATCACCATGCAGGCGGTGTGCGAGCCCTATATACGGCGCCGCGCCATCCGCCACATGGAGAAGGGCCGCGTCGTCGTCTTCGCGGCCGGCACCGGCAACCCGTTCTTCACCACCGACACGGCGGCGGCCTTGCGCGCCTCGGAGATGGGCTGCGACGCGCTCCTGAAGGCGACCAAGGTCGACGGCGTCTACAGCGCCGATCCAAAGAAGGTCACCGGGGCCGAGCGCTTCGACCGGCTAAACTATCTCGAGGTGCTGTCGCGCGATCTTCAGGTCATGGATGCGTCTGCGATCTCGCTGGCGCGCGAGAACCGCATCCCGATCCTGGTTTTTTCAATTCACAATCCGGGTGGCTTCGCCGATGTTGTGAGCGGCAGGGGGCTGTTCACCATCATCACGGAGGAGAGCTGAGGGATGGTTGAGGAGGCATTGCTCAAGGATCTGCGGCGGCGGATGGAGGGCGCCTTCGAGGCGTTGCGCAAGGAATTCTCCGGGCTGCGCACCGGCCGCGCCTCGGCCAGCCTGCTCGATCCGGTGACGGTCGAGGCCTATGGCAACGCGATGCCGCTCAATCAGCTCGCCACGGTGAGCGTGCCGGAGCCGCGAATGATCTCGGTCACCGTCTGGGACCGCGGCATGGCCAAGGCGGTGGACAAGGCGATTCGGGAGGCCGGACTCGGCCTCAACCCGCAGACCGAAGGCGCCGTCATCCGCGTGCCGATCCCGGATCTTACCGAGGACCGCAGGCGCGAGCTGACCAAGGTGGCGGCGAAATACGCCGAGCAGGCGCGCATCCATGTCCGCAACGTGCGCCGTGACGGGCTCGACCCGCTCAAGAAGAAGGAAAAGGACGGCGACATCTCGCAGGATCAGCACCGCAAGCTGCAACATGACATCCAGGCGTTGACCGACGAGTACATCAAGAAGATCGACGAGAATTTGGCACAAAAAGACAAAGAAATTCTGCAGGTCTGATGCGGATGGACAATCAGCCGCATGTTTCGCCCCCGGCGCCGCCGGTGCATGTCGCCATCATCATGGACGGCAATGGTCGCTGGGCGACCGCGCGCGGCTTGCCGCGCATCGCCGGCCATCGCACCGGCGCCGAGGCGGTCCGCCGCACGGTGAAGGCGGCCGCCGAGATGGGCATCGGCTATCTGACACTGTTCGGCTTCTCGTCGGAGAATTGGAAGCGGCCGCTCCCCGAGATCGACGGGCTGATGGGGCTGCTGCGCCACTATCTGCGCGGCGAGATCGCCGAGATCCACCGCAACGGCGTGCGCCTGCGCGTCATCGGCCAGCGCGCCCGCCTCGCCCCCGACATCGTCACGCTGATCGAGAACGGCGAGGCGCTGACGCGCGACAATACCGGGCTGCAGCTGACCATCGCGCTGTCCTATGGCGGCCGCGACGAGATCGCGGCGGCGGCACGCGCGCTCGCCCATCGGGTCGCCGCCGGCACGCTCGATCCCGATGCGATCGATGAGGACATGGTCAGCGAGCATCTCCTGACCGCCGACATGCCCGATCCCGATCTCGTCATCCGCACCAGCGGCGAGCAGCGGATCAGCAACTTCCTGCTCTGGCAGACGGCCTATGCCGAGTTCAGCTTCACCGACACGCTGTGGCCGGATTTCGCCAAGAGCGATCTCGAGAAGGCGGTGCAGGATTTCCATGGTCGCGATCGTCGATACGGCGCGTCCGTTGGCTCGCGCTGAGACCAGTCGCGCTGGCCCGAGCAACGTCGGTGGCGGTGCCGGCGCGCCGGGCCGATCCGCCAGCGCGCTGCGGCAGCGCGTCGCCTCGGCGCTGGTGCTCGCGCCGCTCGGCCTCGCCGCCGCCTGGTTCGGGCCGCCGCTGCTCTCGCTCGTCGTCGTCATTGCCGCCGGGCTGATGGCCTGGGAGTGGGGACGGCTGTGCCGCATCGGGCGCAGCGGTGGCGCGCTGATCATCACCGCGATCGTCGCCGTGGTGGTCGCCAGCGTGATCGCCGCGACATTCGCCCTGCCGCGCCCGGCGCTCGCCATCACGGTGGTCGGCAGCGCCGTGGTCGGCGTGCTGAGCCGCGGCAGCTTCCAGGCGCTGCTGGTCGGCTGCGGCATGCTGTGGATCGCGCTGCCCTCGGTCGCGCTGATCTGGCTTGCGCTCGATCCGCGCGCCGGCTGGGCGACGACGCTATGGATTCTCGCCGTCGTGTGGGCAACCGATATCGGCGCCTTTGCCGCCGGGCGAACCTTCGGCGGCCCGCGCCTGGCGCCGCGCTTCAGCCCGAACAAGACGTGGTCGGGCCTGCTCGGCGGCGTCGTCTGCGCGGCCCTTGCCGGCGGCGCCACCGGCCTGCTGGTGGCTTCGGCCTATGTCGTCCCGCTGATGCTGCTGAGCGGCGCGCTCGCAATCGTCGCGCAGACGGGCGATCTCGCGGAATCGATCGCCAAGCGGCATTTCGGCGTCAAGGATTCGAGCGGCCTCATCCCCGGCCATGGCGGCCTGCTCGATCGTCTCGACGGGATGCTGACGGTGATTCCCGCCGTGGCGCTCCTCACCCTCTTCGGCGGCGGGAGCGTGCTGACATGGCGATGATGGATAACGCTTCCCGAAACGGCGCTCCTCACGACGGCGCCTCCCGGAACGGCGGCGGATCGCAGCCGCGCCGCGTCACGGTGCTCGGCAGCACCGGCTCGGTCGGCTGTAACACGATCGATTTGATCGAGCGGCAGAAGGACGATTTCATCGTCGAGGCCCTGACCGCCCATCGCAATGTCGAGCTGCTCGCGGCGCAGGCCCGGCGCCTCGGCGCCGGGCTTGCGGTAATCGCCGATCCGAGCCTTTACGGCGCGCTCAAGACGGCGCTCGCCGGCAGCGCGGTCGAGGCCGCCGCCGGTGCCGAGGCAGTCATCGAGGCGGCGACGCGCCCGGCGGACTGGGTGATGGCGGCGATCGTCGGTGCGGCCGGGCTGGCGCCGACCCTGGCGGCGATCCGCCGCGGCGCCATCGTCGCCCTCGCCAACAAGGAGGTGCTGGTCTGCGCCGGTGCCCTCTTCATGGCGGAGGTCAAACGGCACGGCGCAACCCTGCTGCCGGTCGACAGCGAGCACAACGCCATCTTCCAGGTCTTCGAGGGCAAGCACCTCGCAGCGATCGACCGCATCGTCCTGACCGGTAGCGGCGGGCCTTTCCGCGAGCTCTCCTTCGATGCCATGGGACATGTCACCCCCGAGCAGGCGATCAAGCACCCGAATTGGAGCATGGGGCCCAAGATCTCGGTCGATTCGGCGACGATGATGAACAAGGGCCTCGAGCTGATCGAGGCGCACCATCTCTTCAGCCTGCCCGAGACGCAGATCGAGATTCTGATCAACCACCAGTCGATCGTGCACGGCATGGTTGTCTACCGCGACGGCTCGGTGCTCGCCCAACTCGGCACGCCGGACATGCGCACGCCGATCGCCCATACCCTGGCGTGGCCGGGGCGGATGACGGCGCCAACGCCCAATCTCGATCTCGCCGCTCTCGGCCGCCTGACCTTCGCGGCGCCCGACTCGCAGCGCTTTCCGGCGCTCCGCCTGGCGCGCAACGCCTTGCAACAGGGCGGCGGATGCCCAACTATCCTGAATGCCGCCAATGAGATCGCCGTGCAGGCCTTCCTCGACCGGGCGATCGGTTTTCTCGACATCGCGCGGCTGGTCGAGCGTACGCTGGCTTCCTTCGACGATACCGGCCTCGCGACGCTCGACGATGTCCGCAATTTCGACAAAGAGGCGCGCGAGGTTGCCAGCGGGCTGGTCACCGGCGGCAGCCGCGCCCGGGCGATCTAGGGCGATCTAAGGCAATGGAACGGAACTCATGAGCATCCTTACCGGCGGGCTTGGCTATATCATCCCGTTTCTCGTCGTCCTCACGGTGCTGGTCTTCGTCCACGAGCTCGGGCACTACCTGGTGGCGCGGCGCAACGGCGTGCGCATCGAGGTATTCTCGATCGGCTTCGGCCCGGAGATCTTCGGCTGGTATGACCGCGCCGGGACGCGCTGGAAGCTGAGCGCGGTGCCGCTCGGCGGCTACGTCAAGATGTACGGCGATGCCGATGCCAGCTCGCTGCCCTCCGGCTCGCTCGAGGCGATGAGCCTCGAGGATCGTGAATTCTCGTTCCACCACAAGCGCTTGGGTCAGCGCGTCGCGGTCGTGGCCGCCGGCCCGGCGGCGAATTTCATCTTCGCCATCGTTTTGCTCGCCGGGTTGTTCATGACAGTCGGGCAGCCGTTCACCCCGCCCGATGTCGGCCAGGTTCAGCCGGGCAGCGCCGCCGAGCGGGGCGGCATCAAGCCGGGCGACACCATCGCCATGATCGACGGGCGCAAGATCGACCGATTCGAGGACGTTCAGCAGGCCGTGGCGCTCAACAATGGCGGGCCGATGGCCATCGTGGTGCACCGCGACGGGCGCGACGTCAGCCTCGACGTGACGCCGCAGATGACCGAGCGGACCGATCGCTTCGGCAATGTGCATCGCGTCGGGTTGCTCGGCATCGGGCGCAGCGGCGTCGAATATGTCCGCCACAACCCGGCCACCGCGGTCGTGCGGGCCGCCGAGGAGACCTGGAACCTGTCGGCCGGCACGCTCAAGGCGATCTGGCAGATGATCGTCGGCGCCCGCACCACCGACGAGCTCGGCGGGCCGCTGCGCATTGCCCAGATGTCCGGCGAGGTTGCGCAGGGCGGCATCGTCGCCATCGTCTGGTTCATGGCGGTGCTGTCGGTCAATCTCGGCCTGATCAACCTGTTCCCCATCCCCGTCCTTGACGGGGGGCACTTGCTGTTTTATGTCGCAGAGGCAATTCGCGGCCGGCCGCTCGGCCAGCGGGCCCAGGAATATGGCTTCCGTATCGGCCTGGCGCTCGTGCTGACGTTGATGGTGTTCGCCACCTGGAACGATCTGATGCATTTATATGCCTCGTGGACCAGGTCGGCGGCGTTGTAGGCTGGGTTCGTTGCAGGCTGGGTGCCGGGCAAGCTTTTGGGGGAACGTTCTTGCGGGTCATGATGGGCTGGTCGGCATGCCGCATGATCTGCGCGGCCGTGATCGTGGGTCTCGGGATGCTCGGCCTCCCGGCCCTGGCGCAGACCGCTCCCGCTCAGGGTGGGGCGCCGGCCTCTGCTCCCGCTTCTCCTCCCTCGGCCGAGTCGCAACTCGGCAATACCAGCGGGATCGTGCGCGAAGTGCGCATCGAGGGGACCCAGCGCATCGAGCCGGAGACGGTACGCTCCTACCTCCTGGTCCAGCCCGGCGATCCCTTCAACGACGAGCGCGTCGACCGCTCGCTGAAGGCGTTGTTCGCCACCGGCCTGTTCGCCGACGTCACGCTGCGCCGCGACGGTGATGTCCTCGTCATCCGCGTCGTCGAGAATCCGATCATCAATCGCATCGCCTTCGAGGGTAATCACAAATTCGACGAGGCGGCACTCACCGCTGAGTTGCAGCTGCGGCCGCGCGTTGTCTACACGCGTACCAAGGTGCAGGCCGACGTCAAGCGCCTGCTCGATCTCTATCGCCGCAGCGGCCGCTTTGCCGCCAGCGTCGATCCCAAGGTCATCCCGCTCGATCAGAATCGCGTCGACCTCGTCTTCGAGATCGACGAGGGGGCGGTGACCGGCATTTCGAGCATCAATTTCGTCGGCAACCACCAGTTCACGGCGGGCCGGCTCAAGGAGTCGATCCAGACCAAGGAGAGCCGCTGGTACCGATTCCTCAGCACCGACGATACCTATGATCCCGACCGTCTGACCTACGA
>DATAQP010000099.1:0-2485 GCA_036264595.1 Allostellaceae bacterium | reverse complement strand
TTCGTGGTGACCTCGATCGTCTCGGCTTTGTCGACGACATGGTTGTTGGTCAGCACATAGCCCTGGGCGGCGTCGACGATAACGCCCGAGCCGGTCGCCTGGACACGCCGCTCGCGCTGGAGCGGGGCGTTGAAGAAGCGGCGGAAGAAGGGATCGTTGAAGAGCGGATTGTCGGTATCTGCGGCGGCGCGCGAGCGCACCGCGATATTGACCACGCCCGGCGTCACCTCGTTGAGCATCGGCGCCAGGCTCGGCATCCCGGCCACCTCCGGTATGGCGGAGCCCGCTGGCGCCGCCAGGGCGCAGGCAGTGGCCAGGAAGAGGGCGGTCAGCATCTTGGTCATCGAAATCCCTCTGCGTCGTGCCGGCCAGCGTAACACAAGCCGGCGCGATGCGGTCATGCCCCCGTCACCCGCGCGCGTTCCGCGGGCGACGGGAACGAATAAGCTGCTCACTCTCTCCAGCATGGGCTCTCCAGCACGGGCTCTCGGCGCTAGACCGCCTTGCCCTTGCCGTCGCCGCCGACCTGCTTGAAGCCCGCGGGCGGGCGGCTCTCGATCTTGACCGAACGCGGCTTCATCGCCTCCGGCACCTCGCGCACGAGGTCGATGGCGAGCAGCCCGTTGACCAGGCTTGCGCCCGTCACCTTGATGAAATCGGCGAGGTCGAAGCGGCGCTCGAAGGCGCGCGTCGCCAAGCCGTGATGCAGATACTGCGCGCTGTCCTCGCCCTGCTTGCGCCCGGCGACGAGCAGCGAGTTCGCCTGCTGGGTGATCGACAGGTCGCTTTCGGCAAAGCCGGCGACCGCCATGGTGATGCGGTAGGAATCGTCGCTCAGCTTCTCGATATTGTAGGGCGGGTAGGAATTCTCCCCCTCGCCCAGCCGCGTCGCGTCCTCGAAGAGCTGCAGCATGCGGTCGAAACCGATGGTCGAACGGGAAAGCGGGGCAAAATCAACGCTTCTCATAGTCATATCGTCCAGTGAGCAACATGGATCACGAGACAGGCGGTTCGCGACGAACCGCTGCCGGGCCCGCCATGGCGCCAGGCATGCACGGATTTGGGGAGCGCCGGCCGCGCCGTCAAGGCGCGCTAACCCGTCATGGGCGCTCGCAGGGTTGTGTGATGACGTCGCGAGTCGCCGCCGCTAGGATCGGCGCCATGCGCTATTTAGCCGTGATACTGCTGGTTGCCGGCGTGCTCGCCGCCTGCACCGGCGTCGCCATCGGCCCGGTCGATCATTCCTGCCACGTCAATCCGCAGTACGACCAGGGCTCTGGCTGCAGCGAGCATGGCCACGGTGGCAGTCGTTGATTTACCGTCAGCTCAGGTAGTCGTGCCGCGGCACGCTGACCCCGGTATGGGTCTTGATGAAATCGTGCAGCCCGTCCTGCCATAAGCCGTCATCCTGGCGGCCGAAGCCGGGCGAGAAATCGGCACCGTTGCTGAGCGCCGCCGGGTAGCATGGCTGTGTCCGTCCGCCATAGAGCGGCGGCGCTAGATTGTTGTGCGGCAGCCAGGCGTGCCATGCCGCATCGCCGTTCGAGCGGGCGATCGTCAGGCCGCGAATGCCGAGCAGCAGGACGCAGAAATCCGGCCGGCAGCCAGCCACCCTGCCGTGGCCGAGCCGCGTCTCCTTCAGCCTGGCGGCGCTTGCCGAGCCAGCGAGCAGCCAGGCATCGTCGACATGCTCGCCATAGGCGGTCCAGAATTTGCGCCCTTCGGCGCCGTCGCCGCTCAGGCGGAAGAAGCTGTCGATCGTCTTGCTCGTCAGCCAGCCGCGCATCCTGTCCTGGCAGGGCGGACGGATTTTCGCCCAGAGCGCCTCCTGGACGCGCGCATCGCCGTAATGGCGCAGCAGAAAATCCGTGATCTGCGTCTTCACGGCCGGCGGCGGCGCGGCATCCTGCCAGGGCAGCAGCAGCGCCTCGGCGACGGCGCGGCTGACCTCGCCGACGCGGCCGGGAAGCGCCCGCGCCAGCGCGGCCGGACGGAAGAGCCGGCGGTGAACCGAGAGGTCGGCAAGCGCCGCGGCAAGATCGGGCTGCTTCGCCAGAAGCGGCGTGACGCGCTCGGCGGCGGCGGCCAGCGTCTCGAGCAGCAATCCCCCGGCGGCGGCGCGTCCCTCGAGACCGATCCGCGCGAGGAAACGTTCGGCGCCGTCCGCTGCTTCGAGATAGGCCTCGGCGAGGCGCGATGGGCCCTGCGCCAGCGAGAAGACGTCGAAATCGGCTGCGAGAGTCGACCACGGCGGTCCGAGCAGCGCCGCTCGCGCCGCAAGGAGATCGCCGACGATGCGGATGCTGGCGAGCTTGGGATCGGCCGCCTCGGCCCAGGCGATGGCGAGGTGCCGTGCCTGGACGCGGCGCCACGGTTTCTCGATCCAGCCGAGGAAGCCGCGCAGGAATTCGGGTTGCTCGGCCGGCTTCCGCTCGCCGCTCCACAATACCCAGGCGACGTCGAGGCGATCGGTCGGGCTGACGCT
>DATAQP010000075.1:0-1723 GCA_036264595.1 Allostellaceae bacterium | reverse complement strand
ACCGCCAATGCCGAGCACATCATCGATGTGCCGCTGATCAAGCAGCGTCTCCAGGAGACGTCCGACCGCGTCCTCGGTCCCGGAATCGTCCATGCCGTCCTCATCCAGCAGGCCTTCGAGCGCGTGCGGCGCTAGAAGCTGCGCCGCTGCCTGCCGCCATGATGACCATGCCGCAACAGATGGCGGCCGGCCGCGCCCGGATCAACGTCGCGCTGCTGACGCTGTGCCTGGCGCTTACCATGACCGGCAACAACATCCTGGCGACGACGGCATCGCTCGTCGGCTTCTCGCTGCTCATCGACAAATCCTGGGCGACGCTGCCGACCGCGCTGCAGATGACCGGCACGATGGCGGCGATCGTCCCGGCCTCCTTCCTGATGGCGCGCTTCGGCCGCCGCAACGGGTTCACCATCGGCGCGACGATCGGCGGCATCGGCGCGGCGATCGCCGTGCTGGCGATCTTTCTCGCCGCTTTCCCGCTGTTCTGCCTCGGCACCTTCATGCTCGGGTCCTATAACGGTTTCTCCGCCTATTATCGCTTCGCCGCCGCCGAGGCGGCGCTGCCCTCCTTCCGCGGCAAGGCGATCTCGCTGGTGATGGCGGGCGGCGTCGCCGCGGCGATCTTCGGGCCCGAGACGGCCAAGTGGTCGCGCGATCTCTTCGATCCGGTACTCTATGCCGGCTGCTATGCGATGATCGTCGTCTTCTGCCTCGCCAGCATCGCGCTGCTCCGCTTCGTCGCCATGCCTCCGCCCGCGATGCCGGCCGGGGCGGCGCTCGCCCGGCCGCTCCGTGCCATCGTCAGCCGGCCGATCTTCCTCATGTCGGCGAGCGCCGGCATGATCGCCTACGGCATGATGTCGCTGGTGATGACGGCGACGCCGCTCGCCATGCTCGGCTGCGGCATGCCCTTCGAGGATGCTGCCTTCGTTATTCAATGGCATGCGCTCGGCATGTATGCGCCGAGCTTCGTCACCGGCCATCTGATCGACCGTCTCGGCGCCACGAGGGTGATGCTGACCGGCGTGGTACTGCTCGTGCTCTGTGCCGCGAGCGCACTCTCCGGCGTCGCCCTCGGCCAGTTCTGGCTCGCCCTGGTGCTGCTCGGCATCGGCTGGAACTTCCTCTTCATCGGCTCGACGGCGCTGCTGACCGGGGCCTATTCCCAGGCGGAGCGCGCCAAGACACAGGCGGCCAACGATTTCCTCATCTTCGGCATGGTCGCGCTGTCCTCCTTCTCGTCCGGCGTGCTGCTCGCCGGATTTGGCTGGGGCGCGGTCAATCTCCTCGTCCTGCCCTTCGCCGGCGCGATCCTCGTCCTGCTGTTGATCTACCGGCGTTGGCATGGCGCGGCGTCGCGCCGCCAGGCCGCGTGACGCCGCAGGCCCCGCTCGCGCTGAGGTTGCGCCGCGACCGACTGTCCGGTTGCCTCGACGGCGCTCTTCTGGCATGGTCGCGCGCGTTTTTCATTCGCCCCTTCCGGGCAACCGTCAAAATCTCCTAAAGACCGAGCGCCTTCGGTCCAAATCGAAGAAACAAGGGAATCGACTATGTTGGTTTATGTCATCGTCATGGCCTGCGGTTTGTTGGCCCTGCTCTATGGCTGGGTCACCAGCCGCCAGGTCCTGGCGGCCGATGCCGGCACGGCGCGCATGCAGGAGATCGCCGCGGCGGTTCAGGAGGGCGCCCGCGCCTACCTCAACCGCCAGTACACAACGATCGC